>CAIVXR010000143.1 GCA_903909925.1 uncultured beta proteobacterium
AAGGTCTTGTAATTGCTTTTCTCGCTCACTGCAATCACATTAGGCACTTTTGCTACTAAGGTAACAGCTGCAAAATCTTTATTAGGATCGTAAGGTAATTTTTTACCAAATAGCGCAGGGTTCACAGCCAAAGTTCCAACGTGACCTAATATCAAAGTGTAGCCATCAGGATTAGCCCGTTTGACCTCTTCCATCGCGATGTTGCCGGCGCCACCCGGTTTGTTATCAACATAGACAGATTGACCTAGGCTAGTACTCAGGCTATTAGCCACAGATCGTGCAACGATCTCGGAAGTCCCGCCAGTAGCAAATGGCACTACTAAACGAATCGACTTTTCAGGATAGTCTGCCAATACGAGTGAAGAGCAAATGCAAATCAATGCCGTTATGAAAATTTTCAATCTGTTCATAGGCGTCGTTGCTTAGCTACTTCTTGCAGTCTTTGGCAATCCGGATTCGGTGTTCCATCCTCATTGAGAATATTAAATTCTCGACACGGGCTTGGTCGATCTTCATAGATAGAACAGCGCCAGCCTTCTTCTTTATTATGGGTAAGGGCTATACAAGGCGCTCCACCCTTCTCAGTACCCTTCATGCAAGCAAGATGTTCTGTGAGCTTAGTTGTCAGTTCCCCCGGAACGACGCCAGTGCCATTGCCTGCAATTTCTCCATGATAAAAACTCACTCGGAAATGCTGGCAGCATTGGCCACATTCAAAACAAGGGTTGGGGTTCAATTCAGCGCTCATATTCAGAGTAAATTGTATGCCCTAATTAGAGCCATCTATAAGCCAACTATTCCTACAAACTAATCAGTAATTTCTGATGTAATATATGTATTATTATTGGTACGCTATTTGGATGAGAACTCCAAAGCTAGATGTGTACTTTTTTGAAACGGAAACAAAGAATGAGCCAGTTAGAGAGTGGCTTCAACTACTAACACCTAGAGATAAAAAGCTTATAGGAGAGGATATTAAAACCGTTCAATTTGGCTGGCCTCTTGGTATGCCGCTGGTTAAACATATAGATAGCGATATATGGGAAGTTCGAAGCAAGTTAAGCGGGAATATTGCCAGAGTTCTATTTGTACTTGAAGGTAACGCTATGGTATTAATCCACGGATTTATCAAGAAGCAACAGAAGACACCAAAACCAGATTTAGATTTAGCAAAAGCCAGGGTCAAGCAGTTAAGGAAGCGTTTATGAAGAAAAAACATATTGGCAGTAATTTCGATGAATTCTTAAAGGAGGAGTCTCTCCTTGAGCACTCTACTGCTATAGCAGTAAAGCGTGTTATAGCTTGGCAAATCGAACGAGAGATGGAAAAACAAAAGCTCACTAAAACATCTATGGCCAAGAGAATGCATACTAGTCGTGCCGCCCTGAATCGTTTACTTGATGAGAGCGATACCAGCTTGACATTGATTACGCTCGCAAGCGCAGCTACTGTATTAGGGAAGATTATTAAGTTTGAACTGAAGGCTGCCTAAAAGAGCAAGGGAATAAGGAATCCGTGATTTCCTTATTCCCCCCACTTCCACCTGCTACGGCTTATTACTTGTTTACTGCTTGTTTACTTCCATTACTAATCTTTACTCGTATCTACGATTAAATACCGGCTTTGTTTCGATTTCGTGACGCTTGGTGTTTTTGAGCACTGCGCAGTAAGACAGAATCATGATGACTGCCAACGAGATACCGTTAAAGTTATTCATTAAGTTGCTGATCGTTTCCATTTGCTTCTCCTCTTTCGCTTTTGAGTTTGTTGCTAAGTATTCAGATTAGTGGGTCAAAAGCTCACGAAATGAGCTTGTAAAAAATAACTGTTTTGCTGTGTTTTTTTCATCTCTTTTTTCTTTTCTTTTGTTTTTATCTTTTCTATCTTGCTACTGGTAACTCATCCCACTGCGTGGTGTAGTTCGGTGACTTATTCCCTGCTTTCATTTGCCACTCTTGCTTTGTATTGTTGGTACCTGCCGCCGCTGATCTGAGCACTGCATTACCAAAGCGAGTATTGATCTGATCCATCGCTTTCATGAGATGTGCAGATTTACCTTTGCTTTCGATATCTTCAAATAAGGATTGCTGCATAGTTGGCTTGTCGCTAATGAGGTTGAGAATGACACCCGCTTTCTTGTAGCGAAAGTTTGGTTTGTAAATTTGCTTAAGTCCTGCAAGTGCTGCATTAGTTAATGTCAGCGTGTTATCACTTGGGTCGGGTAATGGAATCGTGATGCTCTGATGATGTTGTGGCTCGTATTGCTTAAACGGATTGGTTTGAATAAATACCGTGAGCGCGCCCGTAGTACTGTTTTGGGCTCTGAGCTTCTCTGCCGCACGCGCCACATGGGTAGCCACTGACTGGGCCAGTTCTGCCTGACTAGTAACGAGTTTTCCAAAACTACGTGAAGCAATGATTTGTTGTTTGGCGGGCGCCACTTCTTCAAGCTCTAAGCAAGAGATGCCGCGTAGCTCATAACACAGGCGCTCCATTACGACGCCAAACTGTTGGCGCATTGCTTGTGGCGAGGCTTGCAAAAGATCAAATACGCTATGAATATTTTGGGCTTTAAGTTTTTTAGCGATTTGTCTGCCAATACCCCAGACCTCACTAACGGGTGTCTCACTCATCCATTGATAGAGCTCTGGTTTGGTCATAGCGTTTACATCACAGACCCCTGCGAACTGCTTATGTTTTTTAGCCAAGTGATTGGCTAACTTAGCCAGGGTCTTACTTGCCCCAATACCAACACAGACTGGCAGACCAGTAGTGTCTTTGACTTGCTGCTTAATTTTTGTTCCTAGCTCAATCGTATCTTGATATTGTTTTAAGACAGTCTCGATCTGTAGAAAGCTCTCGTCGATGCTGTAGACCTCGAGCTTTGGTGTGAAGGCCTTGAGCACTTGCACTACGCGGCTACTCATATCTCCATACAGGGTGTAGTTTGATGAGTAAGCCTGAATACCGTGCTTCTTAGCCAGCTCTTGCATCTGAAACCAAGGCGTGCCCATCTTGACGCCCAGTGCTTTAACTTCTGCACTACGCGCGACTGCGCAGCCGTCGTTATTGGAGAGTACTACCATTGGCACTTCTTCTAACTTAGGTTGGAACACACGTTCACAAGAAACATAAAAATTATTGACATCTACAAGTGCAAAAAGGGGGTTCATGACTTTGCCTCCTTGTTATATCTGCTGCTCGCATTGCTGTACTTACGCACTACCCCAACAACTACGCCCCAGATTTGCAACTCACTGCCCTCGTTAAAAGTGATGGCTGGATAGTTTGGGTTTTCTGCTTGGAGTTCAATACGGCCACGTAATTGATATAGGCGCTTGATGGTGTACTCGCTATCAACTACCGCTACTACGATGTCTTTGTGTTTTGGCTTCAGGGCTTTATCCACCACTACCTTGTCGCCATCGCAAATACCGGCGCCCAGCATGGAATCACCCTTAACCGTGAACATGAAAGTGGCCGGCTTGTTCTGAACTAGGTAATGGTTCAAATCGAGGCCGTCCTCAGCGTAATCTGCCGCTGGACTGGGAAATCCTGCCGAAATTCGGTGGCTCAGAAGCCTAGTCTCATAGGCGGCAAAATAAGCACCCAAGGCTTGTGGGCTCTGGGTCAGGCTTACTTTAGCGGGGCTCATTTTCTGGGTCATAGTCATTAATATACTGTATGTTTATACAGTATATGTAAAAACCGTAAAAATGAGGCTATTTTTGTTGTTTTGAGGTCTTTAGGAGGTCAGGGATTGCATAATGGGTCAGATAGCTGCCGCTGCAGTTACCCATAAAAAGAACAGTAGGAGACACATGAAGACGTACAAGATAGCGTCCATTCCGGGTGACGGAATTGGCAAGGAAGTCATTCCAGAGTGCGAAAAGGTTCTGAATGCCTTAAGCAAAAAACATCCTGAAATCGCTTTTGAGTTTGAGCACTTTGATTGGGGCGGTGACTACTACCGCAAACACGGCATCATGATGCCCAATGATGGTCTGGAACCTTTGCGCTCTAAAGATGCCATCTTGTTTGGTTCAGCTGGTGACCCCAAGATTGCTGATCACATTACTTTATGGGGCTTGCGTCTCAAAATCTGCCAAGGTTTTGATCAGTACGCAAATGTACGCCCTACTCGCATTCTTCCCGGAATTGAAACACCGCTACGCAATTGCAAACCTAATCAACTCGATTGGGTGATTGTGCGCGAGAACTCCGAAGGTGAATACTCTGGTCTGGGTGGTAGAGCACACCAAGGGCATCCCATTGAAGTGGCTTCCGATATGAGCATCATGACGCGCGTTGGGGTTGAGCGTGTACAGCGCTTCGCCTTTAAGTTAGCGCAGTCGCGCCCTCGTAAGCACCTCACCGTTATTACTAAATCCAATGCCCAGCGTCACGGCATGGTGATGTGGGATGAGATTGCTAACATCGTTGCGAAAGATTTTCCGGATGTCACTTGGGATAAAGAGCTGGTTGATGCCGCAACAGCACGCATGGTTAATCACCCTGAGTCTTTGGACACCATCGTAGCTACTAACTTACACGCGGATGTACTGAGCGATTTAGCGGCAGCACTCGCAGGTAGCCTAGGTATTGCGCCGACTGCCAACCTAGATCCAGAGCGCCGCTATCCATCGATGTTTGAACCGATTCATGGTTCTGCGTTTGACATCATGGGTAAAGGCCTTGCCAATCCAATCGGCACTTTCTGGTCGGCAGTGATGATGCTCGACTTCTTAGGTGAAAAAGCCCTTGGCGCTAAATTAATGGCCGCAATTGAAAAAGTCACAGCCAATCCAAAGTTACATACTCGCGATCTAGGCGGTAGCGCCATGATGAGCGATGTTACTAATGCAGTCATTGAGGAGATTTCTAAATGAAGCTATTTAAACTACTAAGTGTTTGCTTGCTTTCTTTTGGCTTGCTATCGGGGGCTAATGCTCAACCCTTCCCAGACAAAACCATTCAATACATCATCCCTTTTCCTGCTGCCGGTGAATCTGATTTAGTAGCGCGCTATCAAGCTGATATCTCTGCCAGAAAGTTTAATCAGCCCATGGTAGTCATTAATCGCGCTGGCGCTGGTGGTGCTTTGGTATGGAGCGCTCTCAATACCTATCCTGCTGACGGCACTACTGTGGTGGGCGTCAACATTCCCCATACCATCTTGCAACCTTTACAAGAAGGTATTCAGTACAAGACCGAAGATATTAATGCGATCTACTACTACCACTTCACTCCAGATGCGTTGATGGTCTCTGCGGATAGCCCTTACAAGACCTATCAAGAATTTATTGCTGCTGCTAAAAAAGATCCGGGCAAGATGACTCTGGCTGGGTCATCACAGTTCTCTGCTAACCATATGGCAGTGGAGCGCTTAAATAAATTAGCAGGCGTCAAAATTACTTACGTACCCTTTAAAGGTACGGGTGATTTAATCACTGCATTAATTGGGATGCACGTGGATGGCGCAATGGGATACTTGCCATTAGCGATTCAGCAAAAAGGTAAGGTGCGCACACTTGCCATTGCTACTGAGAAACGTAACCCTTCTCTACCAGACGTGCCAACCTTTAAAGAGCTTGGCTTGAACTGGGTAGACGGTGCTTATCGTGGTGTTGCCATACCTAAAGCTACGCCGCTGGTATTGCAGCAAAAACTGTCTGACTACTTTGCCAAACTCAATGCCGACCCTGAAACTAAAAAGAAACTAGAAGAAACTGGGTTTGTGATTGTGGATATTCCTTTGGCAAAAATGCCCGCCTTCATGAAAGAGAAAATTCCTCAAGCCATGGAAGATGCCAAGAATGCAGGGATGATTAAGTAAATGTTGTAGAAATTTTTCTTTTTATTGATCTTTCTTTTACTCCAAATAAAAAACCACCGATCTCGGTGGTTTTTTATTTAGCAGAACACAAAGGCTAGTATTGCGGGATCGTCTACAAAAGTATTCGACAGATAAATACTGGCGCGGTACAACCAAGGATGAACAGTCTCAATGATTTCAGAAAAATATTCCATAGAGCTAGTTTAACTGTTGATGCTCCTTAGATTCCACTTTCCAAATGTCATCAGACATCACTCATAAAATCACCGCCACCGCCATCGTCCCAAGAGCTGCCACCGCCATCGTCCCAAGAGCTGGCATCGTTCACACCAAAATTAGGATCTGCAGATGCTGGGCCGCCGACTTGATTCATATTGGGATTAGCATTTGGATGATTATTGTCGTGACCGCCCATGAGATTGCTCGCTAATGCCTGGCCAGCGTACATACCGGCTCCTAAAGCTGCCCCAGTTGCAAGACTACCCATTAAGCCACTACCCATACCGCCAGCTGCTGGCGCTCCAGGATAGCCAGGACCGCCTGGAGCGCCAGGATAACCAGCGCTTGGTGCGTTATAGACTTGCACTGCCTCAGCCTTACGACGTCTCATCACAATAATGATGCCCACTACCAAGATAGCAATCAAACCCCAGAAGATTGGATTACTAAAAATCGATGATGCACCAACATTAGAATTACCTGAACTATTAGCGAGTTGTGCCTGGAGTTTTTGCACAGATTCTGCTTGAGCAAAAGGTAAGCCTGGTGCTAAGTTCTCTGCTTGCGCAAATGCATTTCTAGCAGCATCTAACTTACCCTCCCTAATATAGAGCTCGGCTGCAATGTAATGTGCTTTAGCGCTATTCGGATGGTTTTGAAGCACCTCTTTCATCATGGCATCAGCTTTAGCTAACTGCCCAGATTGAATGGCCTGAGAAACTTCAGGTAATGTAGCTTCAGCCAAGGCAAGATTGCTTGTGAGCAATACTGCACTAGCGAATACGCCAACCATGAACTTCAGTACATTTTGCATTTTCATCATGACTCCTTATAGGATGTTTCACTGTGATTTTGATTATCGCCAGTTTAGGTATTTTTGCTATTCCCTAGCTATATGAGGGCTTTTAGGGGGAATTCAAGGGGACAGGGCAATCCTTTTAAGTGAATTCCCATAATTTTTGTAGTTATATTAATTCATTGATGTTATGATTTAACGTAGCTACAATATTTCGGATGAAATTCACTTATGATGCGGCAAAAAATGATTCAAACATTACAAAACATGGCCTACCCCTTTCAGATGCAAAGTTGCTTGATTGGGATTCAGCCATTAGCTACATTGACAGTAGAAAGAATTATGGCGAGGAAAGGCTTGTAGCACTAGCTCCCATCAAGCAACGCCTGTATTTCGTAGTTTATGTTGAACTAAAAATGAGTAAGAGAATTATTAGCTTGAGAAAAGCAAACGTCCGTGAGGTAGAGAGATATGAAAAAGAAAATAATTAGACCGACCGCCGAAGAGGATGCTGCTATTACAAAAGCAGCAATGGCAGATCCCGACAGTATGCCCTTCACGGATGAAGAGTGGGAGAAAGTCAAGCCTACGCTAGTTCGTGGTCGCGGCAGACCTTTAGGTAGTGGAGCTAAAGAACAAGTTACCCTGAGAATAGATAAAGATGTTTTGGATTTTTATAAATCTAAGGGTGAAGGCTGGCAAACCTTTATCAACCAAGTGCTCGGCGAAGTAAAAAGAGAGTCTAGGTCGATATCGAGTGTTGAGAAAAAGCTGAACAAGGGTGCTCTGATTAATAACAAGTTCAAGGCTGCTGCTTAACGCCCTACTTCACTTCCACCATCTCACCTGTGGAAGAGATCAAATAGGCCTTATTGGGTTTGTCTTTCCGGATACGGGTGAGTTCAGTCTGATAGCCCTGCAACTGCTTGCGGTACTTTTCATACTTCTCAGTGCCTATGCCTGGAATCGTTAGCTTGTAATCAATGATGGCTAGATGATCATCTAATTCGACTAGGCGATCCATGCGGTAGCTCTTACCCTCTTCGCTTGCGATATCAAGCTCATTCCAAGCAGCAATCCATTCCCCTGATGTGAGATACCGTTTTAGTTCTGGTGAATCTAATACCGCCTTGGTTCGAGCAATTAGTTTTTTTGCAGGTGCTTGATCAACACCTAGCCAATTCATAATCTCTTGTTCACTTGGCATAGAAGGTGTATTTGGATTACTGGAGTCTGCAGTGAGGAACTCAAGCAACTTATGAAAGTTCGTACCCTCCTCTAAGATTTCTGGGTCGGGTTCATTTTCTACTGCTGCTTGAGTGGGCTGCACCGTGCCGCCGCTCTCAATATCTAGCAATTGTTGCTGATGACTTAGCTTGGCCTGCTCCCATGCGATCTGGAAATCTTCAATACTGAAATTTTCAGAAATCGAAACACTTTCCAAAGGCTTGCTCGACTCTTTCACCTTATCGCTAGAAGTAGGAGCGGCATTCTTCATAGACTCTACTGTCGGCAGTTTGCCAAATTGAGCTCTGGCATACCAAGATTTCTGATCTAGACCAATGGGGTTATTTGCCGTAGGCTCTTTTGCTACGCCGCTGATCCACAAACCTTGCTTAGCTCTGGTCATTGCCACATAGAGTAAGTTCCAATTTTCATTCTGGCTAATAAGCTCTTCATCCTCCCGAATTTGAGTGCGCGGTGAAGTTAAACCTGACTTGGTATACATCGATAGATGTGAGGGGCTTCTATCATTGGGTGACCACTCTAATAAAACGCCAGAATGATCAGAAGCTCCAACCGTATGATTGGCATCTAGAATAATCACAAAGGGAGACTCGAGTCCTTTGGCCCCATGAATTGTCATGAGGCGCGCACGCTTATGCTTATCCTCTTCTGATATCTCGCTGTCTTCATCTATCTCTGCAAGCTCTACTTCAGCCTCAATCTCCACATCACCTTCATCCGGTGTTTCATCATCATCGCTACGGCGCATAGCGTTAATCTCATCAATAAAGCGACTTAAGCTTGGGTACCGGCCACCATCTTGATTTAAAGAGAGTTCTAAAAAAGCATCCAAATTGGCAACTACCTGTGCGCGAGCTAAAGGTTGAGCGCTCACTCCATATGCAAAACGCAAATTGCTCTCTTGATAAATTTGATCTAACAAGTCATGCACTGGTAAGCGCTCTGCTAGTCCGCGCCAATGCTCTAAAAAGCGCGCAGCTCTTTGATTTAGTGCGTCTTGACTATCTTGCAAGACATCCCACCAAGAGCGATATTGATGACTTGCCTTAGTGATACTCAGGTTTTGCATTTGCTGCTCAGTAAAACTAAAGATTGGGCTTCTAAGCACTTGCGCAAGAGGTAAATCACGGCGTGGCGATAGCAACACGGTTAGCAAAGCAATCAAATCATCAATTTCAAGCGTATTTAATAAGCCGCCAAGCCGAGAGCTGTCATAAGCAAGCCCTGCTTCACGCAATGCTCTCTCAAACTGCGGTAAATATTTACGGCGTTTGACAAGCAGTAGGAAGTCGCTCTCTCTAGCTGCACGCCAAAGCTTGCGCCCATCCTGTTCATCCATCACCTGATGAGTTGCCATCACTTGATGAATCAGCTTACTAATCTCTTGGCCCTCAGCATAGCGCTGCGTAGCTGCAACTGTTTGGTTCACATCAGTAATAGGGGCATCAAAAGCATTTCCGTCTCTAGGGGCTAACTCTTCTTTAACGTAAGGGATGAGAGGCAGTAGTGCAGCTTCACCTTCTTTTACGTAAGCTTCATTTGGCAGGCCCTCTTGTAAGGGCTCCCACAAGGTATCTTGCTCATGAAACTCATAGGTAGGTGGTAATTGCGACTGAGCAAAAGTGTCATTCACAGCCGAGTTAATTTTGTTGGCATTGCGCCGGGTTGTATCTTGATCAAGTGCAATGGCATGCAGATGTGTTTTTAAGAACTCTTTGGCACTAGCAAATAAGCGTGGATCTGCTCTGCGAAAGCGATAAATGGATTGCTTTGGATCACCCACGATAAAGACACTAGGCTTGCTTTCATCATTGCCATAGCCGTCTAACCAAGAACGCAGAATTTGCCATTGCAATGGATTGGTATCTTGAAACTCATCAATCAGGATATGTTTATATTTAGCATCTAAGCGCGCCTGTAAATAAGCTGCATTCGCGCTATTTGCCATCAGCTGACTCACCCCAATTTCTAAATCATCAAAATCTCGTACACGCATGGCTTCTTTAGATGCAGCAGCATGGTCCATCATGCGCTCGCTCATAGCAAACCAGGCTAGGTTTAGTTCGTAAACATCTTTTTCAGCTTGCCAAGCTACATAATCCACAAATGCCTGTGCCCATGCTTGCTTATAAGCAATATGCTCTGGCTCGAGATGATTTAAGCCTTCATTTTGGAGATAGGTCTTTACGGCGCCAAGAGCTTTATTGTTATTGGTGCGAGATTCACTATCAGTATTTAAAAATACTAATTGCAGATTTTCAGCAACTTCCATGACATCACCACCGCGCTGCATGCACTCTAGAGCAGAAACTAAACGTGGCAAGAAATCGCTCTCTTGAGTGCTGCTGTGAGCAAAGCAACGCACTAAGAATTCAAAGTCTGCCCTTGCCTGAGGCGCATTCCACATTTGCAATAAAGGATTTTCTAGGTTGAGTCTGGGTAAAAATTGTTTGAAGTGCTCTATGGGAGTAATGCCTTTTTCTTTGCAGGCCTGCACAAAGAAAGTCCAGGCACCGCGCTGCTTCATCAGGCCGTAATTGCCCATTAAAAACTTTTCTGTATTACTTGCACCTAAATGTTTGAGAAGAACGTCATAGTGCCCTTTGAGATCTGGCGGAAGGTCACCCCACCAATCGTCCAAGCATTCCTCTAATAATCTTTTGCCATCCTCGCGCAAGCTAAATCCAGGCTGTACTTCTGCTGAAATGGGGGCAGCGCTTAATAGTCTGCCAAACCAGCCATGAAAGGTATCAATCACAATCGATTGAGGACTAGCAAGCACCCTGTTATATAGAGCTCTAGCTTGAGGTAGCAGTACTCTTGCTTCCTTGTCATCTAAACCTCTTTTGGATAGTTCCTCTAACAGCGCTGCATCACTCATCGTTGAAAATTGCTCTAGCAGACTATAGAGCCGATCGCGCATTTCTTGCGCGGCTTTGCGCGTAAAGGTTAAGGCCAGAATTTCTGATGGTTTAGCACCAGCAAGTAAAAGGCGAATCATGCGGGCCACTAATAGCCATGTTTTACCGCTACCAGCACAAGCGGAGACGATCACCGATCTATGGGGATCACATGCTATGGCGTTATCAAACTTTTTCACCACATCCCCTTTCTACAAATTCCTCTTGCCTCACAATATTTACAAACACCATCTGGCGCAAAAGCAGTCATCTCTTTTCTAGACCACAGATTTTGCATGTCCTGAGTCATTTGTTGATCAAACTCAGGCATCAAATCGGGCACATTCTCTACCTCCAAGGATCTGAGTAGTTTTTTATCTCTCTTGAGATCTACTTTGAGCGAAACCCATTGGGCACGCTTAATCTGATGATTCTGAAGATGCGCGCTAGCAGGGTTTTCGTTAGCAGCACGGGCATAAATCAGCAGCTGCGGATCATCTAAAACATGTTCAGCACGTTTTTTAATCTTGGTCATCGACTGATTTTTGTAATCGATCACCTCAGCTTGTTGCTCGTCTTGAACATTGACATCAAAACGATCAGCGCGCCCTTCAATCCGAATCACACGATTCTCGCCATCAAAGTCGACAAAATGTAAATCAAAGCCAACCTTGAGTTCAGCATTTTGATAACGCCATCCTTGCGCCTCTCTTTGGAGTTGCCAATCTACAAAGCTCGGGATTTGTTTTTGCCAATCACGTAAGGTGCCTAGCACCCTGCCATCACCCTCAATCAGTCGTTTAAATTCTTTTTCAGAAATAGCAGATAGCTCACGCTCCATCCATAAACGACGAGCCTGCGTATTTTGGGTAGTTGATGACCCAGATTTTTGCTCTTCAGTCTTTAGTGACTGATAAAAATTTCGTAGTAAAGCATGAAGTGATTGCCCTGCTAAAGAAGCATCAAATCCATCCTCAAATACTTTTGCTTCTCGTAGGCCCAATAAACTGCGAACATAATATTTGTAGGGGCAGTCTCTTAAAGCCTTATAGGCACTTGGGCTCATGGATAGGGGTAAGGGCAAATTTTGATCTGGCGTAGCAACCGCCTTTTGCAGTGGTCTTGCTTTTCCAACATAAGAGTCAGGCTTGGCAATAATCGCTTTCCAATGAGGCAACTGCGTCTGTAAACGCTGTATCCATGCTGACGGCCTTAATGGCTCGCCACTCTTACTTTTACTCTGCCAGAGCAAATCAACACTTGGGCAAGAAACTAATAGTTGCGAGAAATCACGTGCTTGTTGAATATATTGAGCATTAATCGTCGATGTTTTAAGCAGGCGATTGAGTGCATCTGAGAAAAATAAGGGTGGCTCGGAAAACGCGGGTAGTTGCTGCTGATCACACCCCACAACAACTACAGCATCAAATTGGCGAAGGCGTGTTGAGCTGAGCGGCAAAATACTCAGGTTTGCTTGCGCCTCTTTGCCGGCTTCCTCATATGAGGCCTCTTCTAGAACGGATTTAATTAAACTAATCCACTCAGGTAGACGCATCGCAACATTTTGGTAATTGCTAGAGCGCAGATCAAAGGTTTTAATTACTTCTAATAATTGCTTGCCTGCAGCATCCTTCTCTAGGGCAGGGGCCATTCCGGTATCTTGCAAATTTTGCTGTAAGAGCCCATATGCATTGGAACAATTGAGATCCAACCCTTGCCAGGCATAGTGCCGTTCTCTAATAAATTGCAGCAGTTTTAATAAGGCCTCATTGGGGGTAGCCTCATGCGCAGATGCATAGTCATTAGCCCGTTCAATAGCCATATAAAAAGTTTCCCAGCCCGACTTTGCCTGACTAGCAATCAAAATATCTTCAAGCTGCGCGAGTAACCCAATGCAAACCTCGGGAGGCTTTTCAATACAAGCAGGAATATTTAAAAATGGATTTTGTAAAAATTCTAATAAAGTGCTGGCTGTTGGCCCTTCCTTAGGAGCACGAATGAGCTCTAACCAACTATTGATCGCTGCTGCTGCCCTTGTGGTGTCAATCTTCCAACCAGTTTCATCACGAATATTTAAGGCTGGTCCTAAACGCGCCAATAAGGCTCTTACCCGTCTTGCCGCAAGGCGGTCTTGCGCAACTAAAGCAATATTCGTTTTACCTGCAATTAAATATGACTCTATTGATTTGGTTGCAGCCCAAGCTAACTCTTCAAAACGCCTTGCTGAAATTAAACGCCAATCTTGATAACGCGCTGCCAAGATATTGTTATCTAGTTGCTGTTCTTGCTCTGCATTGAGCTCGGTTAACTCGCCAGCACTACTTTCCCCTGCAAGAGCTTCGGGCCATAAGGCAACTGACTGCCAATCTAATGTAGCTTCTATCACCGGAGCGTATTGCGCATAGTCATTTAAGTACTTATCCATAACTACTCGATCAATAGGCTTGGCGTCTGCGGTCTGAACCCAGATCAATGGGCGAGCTTGATGCTGATTGGCTTTTGCCAAATCTAAGTGGGCCGCCATCGCAAACTGCTTTCGAAAAACAGCATCACCAGCACTACTCAAGTAACGCCAGAAAGTCAGTAATACTTCAGACTCTTGATCAACTACTTTTCGAGAAAGCTCTGGAAATGCTTGAGCGATAGTTTTCTCTAACATTGGCTCTAATTTTTTAGTCCATGCTTCTGCATCAAGCGCGCCACTCTCCACCAAAAGATTTAACTCGTCATGTAACTGCGGAATAATTGCTTCAGATAAAATATCGCAGGCATCAATAACCGACTTCGCCAAACCCCATGCGCCAGAATCACTCTCTGCTTTAAACCAAACCTTAAGCTTGGAATGTTGACGTAGATTGATATAGACCGACAACCATCTTTCTAAATCGGTTTGCTTCTTTGGAAACTTCCATGCGCCTGGTGCTGCCTCTAGCCAATCGGCAAAACTGATGACTTGTGGCAAGAAGGCAATATTGCTTGCCAGATCCTTTGGTCGGTTTTTCTCTAAGGCTGCCCTCACCCCAATCAGTGGTCCCGCAGTACTGAGGATGACTAAGGGACGTTTTTGGGTTTGTTTTGCACAGTCCCAAATACCTTTAGCCAATTGTGTAAGCGCATGGCTATTGGGCACAATTGCCCAAGCTTGAGGCTGCTTTTGCTCTGAAATGGTTGGAAATGGCTGGGGCATTACAGGGGCTGTTGAATTGGTGTTTTAGGGTTTATTTTGAAACTTATTTGGGAAATAAGGCAGAATGTTTAGCTTATTGCTAATATAAGCTTTGTAACGCCAGAATCAAATAACTCGCTAAATAAGGAATTTTCATGAGTGCCGGTATTAAATATGTAACTGACGCCTCTTTCGAACAAGACGTCCTCAAGTCAGATAAACCTGTTCTCCTCGACTTCTGGGCCGAATGGTGTGGTCCTTGCAAAATGATTGGCCCAATCCTGGAAGAGCTCTCCGGTGAGTATGGCGACAAGTTGCAAATCGCAAAAATGAACGTAGATGAGAACCAAGGTGTTCCAGCCCAGTTCAATATTCGCGGCATTCCGACCCTAATCCTATTCAAAAATGGCACTGTGGCTGCTCAAAAAGTAGGCGCTTTGGCCAAATCCCAGTTGTCTGCCTTTATTGATAGTCATCTGTAAATAGTCCCACACCACGGGTTCACTAGCTGAGCCTGTGGTTTTTATCTACTACCCCTACTTGCCAGACCCATTTTTTAGTGTAGTATTGCGTTTAACAGTAGTTCAGCGCCTCGTGATTACTAAGCAAAGCGCTCATTTCCAGCAATTACCTCCCCCATCTCTTAAGTAAATCTCCCAAATTCTGTTTTCCCATATCTGCTTGATTTCCATCAGCGCAGCGATACCCCAAAACCAATTGATCTAATCCCTTTTTTCTTTATCAACATCCGAGAACCACATGCAATTAACTGAACTCAAAGTACTCCACGTATCCGCCCTGCTTGAAATGGCAGCTAGCTTGGAGATTGAAAATACCCAAAGGATGCGCAAACAAGAATTGATGTTTGCCATTTTGAAGAAACGCGCTAAAGCTGGTGAAATGGTTTTTGGTGACGGTACTTTAGAGGTCTTACCAGATGGCTTTGGTTTCTTACGCTCTCCTGAAGCCTCTTACATGGCTTCTCCTGATGATATTTATATCTCCCCTGCGCAGATCCGCCGTTTTAACTTACATACTGGTGACAGCGTTGAGGGTGAAGTGCGTACACCAAAAGATGGTGAGCGTTACTTTGCTTTAGTGAAGGTTGACAAGATCAATGGTTTGGCTCCAGAGGCCCTCAAGAACCGCATCATGTTTGAGAACTTAACGCCACTACACCCAAATCGCACCATTTTATTAGAGCGTGATATCAAAGCAGAAGAAAACTTAACTGGCCGAATCATCGATATGATTTCCCCGATCGGCTTTGGTCAACGCGGTTTGATTGTGTCCTCACCCAAATCTGGTAAGACGGTGATGATGCAGCACATCGCGCATGCCATCTCCGCCAACAACCCTGATGCAATCTTGATTGTTCTATTAGTAGACGAGCGTCCTGAAGAAGTGACCGAGATGCAACGCTCAGTTCGCGGTGAAGTCGTTGCTTCTACTTTTGATGAGCCAGCAGTTCGTCACGTTCAAGTTGCCGAGATGGTGATTGAAAAAGCAAAGCGCTTAGTGGAGATGGGTAAAGATGTCATCATCTTGCTTGACTCCATTACCCGACTTGCTCGCGCATACAACACGGTGATTCCTTCATCTGGAAAAGTACTTTCTGGTGGTGTGGATGCCAATGCTTTGCAACGTCCAAAACGCTTCTTCGGTGCAGCCCGTAATATTGAAGAAGGTGGTTCATTAACCATCATCGCTACTGCCCTGATTGAAACTGGTAGCCGGATGGATGACCTCATTTACGAAGAGTTCAAAGGTACTGGCAATATGGAAGTGCACCTTGAGCGCCGCTTGGCTGAGCGCCGCGTGTACCCATCGATTAACCTAAATAAGTCTGGTACCCGCCGCGAGGAATTGCTGGTCAAGGCAGAAAACCTCCAGAAAATCTGGGTATTGCGTAAATTGCTGGCCGATATGGACGATATCGAAGCGATGAACTTCATCGTAGATAAGCTCAAATCGACCAAAAACAACGGTGAATTCTTCGACCTGATGCGTCGCGGAGGCTAATTTAAGGCCTCTAGGGCTAGTTTTAGCCCTTTTGAGACCCTGAAAATGCGCTTTGTTGTTGATTTCATGGCATAATTTCGCCTTTGTTGCACCATTAACCGCTTTTAACTTGGGAAAGTATTTAGGTTCTTATAACTTAAACGGCTACCCGCTCATAGGACTCAAAATGAAACCTGGCATTCACCCCGAATATCGTGAAATCGTCTTCGTAGACGTTTCTAATAATTTCAGCTTCAAGACTCGCTCCACGATGTCTACTAAAGAGACAATCAAATGGGAAGATGGCAAAGAATATCCTTTAGCCAAGATCGAGACTTCATCTGAATCACACCCTTTTTACACTGGTACCCAAAAAATCATGGATACCGCTGGTCGTGTTGAGAAATTCCGTCAGAAATTTGGTACCAAAGCTGTTGCTAAGTCTACCGGTGATGGCGCTGCTAAAACAGCTGAGAAAAAAGCTGCTGCTGCAGAAGCTAAAGCTGCTGCCAAGCCAGCTGCTAAGTCAGCTGCCAAGAAGAAGGCTTAATTCACTTCAATTCGTAGGGTATGTGAAATACCTACTCTGCGAGATAATCAAGGCAGCATTTGCTGCCTTTTTTATTTTTGTTTTTGCTTAAATAGAGTTCATGGTCAAACTTACCGCTGCAGCCACTAATTCCATTCCGCGCATCATTATTTTTGCGCTGACACTGGTTTATGGTTTTGCAGGACTCTTCTTTCGCGATCCTTGGAAAAATGAGGACGCAATTGGCTTTGGTGGTATGTGGACCTTGTTTCGTGGTAATTCTGTCGATTGGGTTGTACCACATATTGCTGGTCGAGATATTTCCTTAGGTGCGCCACTACCCTACTGGATGGGCGCTACTCTCATTGAATTATTTGGCTCTTGGATTGGCGCCGCTAATGCCGCGCGCTTATATTCTGCCATTTGCTTTTTCTCAGCTGCTTTAGCAATTTGGTATGCCACCTATCTTTTAGGTCGTCGCCGTGAAGTGCAACCAATGGTGCTTGCTGTTGGCGGCCAACCAGATTTGAAGAGCTATGGAATGACCTTAGCAGATGGTGCGCTACTCATCTTCTTAGCTTGTGTTGGCTTAGCTCAACGCGCTCACGAAACTACGCCAATGATGGCCCAGTTGATGGGCATTAGCATCGTGCTCTATGGAACTGTGCGTGGCTTAGATAAGCCATGGCAAGGTGGTTTTTGGACTGGGCTTGGTATAGCCATTGTTGCCTTGTCTAGTAATCTCACCTTAAGCTTAATCATCGTTAGCGCAACCATCATTGCCGTAGTAGCAAGTAATGCAAAATTGCGTTTTCGCTGGACATTAACGAGCACTGTTTTAGGCTTAATCGGTTTTGCTATTTGGCCGATTATTTGGTACTTAACTGATCTGCCAACTGATTTACGCCATGCTGCACAAGAAGGTTGGCGCAATTCTCCAGAAATGCGTGCCGCCCCCTCAATTGAATCGCTTGGCTTTTTAAGTGTGAACTTTTGGGCCTATGCATGGCCTGTTTGGCCACTTGCAATCATTTCCTTGGCCCACTGGGGTCGTGTGAAAGAAGCTGGCACTTGGCGTGCTCCGCATCTGTGTATTCCGCTTAGTCTATTTATTGGTAGCTTGATTTATGTTCTGTTCCGCTTAGAAGCTAATGAACATGATTTAATGATTCTGATACCGAGCCTAGCCATCATTGCCGCATTTAGCCTGCCGGTTTTGAAGCGCAGCATGATTAGTTTCATTGATTGGTTTGCAATGTTTAGTTTCACCATCATTGCTATTGCCATTTGGATTATTTGGTTAGCAAAAGTAACAGGTTATCCAGAATCAACTGCTGCTAACTTAGCCCGCTTACTCCCAGGCTTTACTTTTCAGTTCAACTTCCTCGCACTTTTTGTGGCGATAGTGATTACTGGCGCATGGCTTGCAGTAGTGCGCTGGAGAACCTCTCGTGCCCCTAAGGAAATCTGGCGCTGCCTCATTATCTCTGCATCTGGCACCACTTTGATGTGGGTTCTCTTAATGACATTGTGGTTGCCAACGATTAACTATGCCAAAACTTACCGTCAAGTCTCTGCACGTCTTACACAAGTAATGCCATCTGGTGCCGGCTGCATTAATACGAGCAATATTGGTGATGCTCAACTAGCCTCTTTTAGCTACTTCACTAAACTCTCTTTGCGCGATGACCCTAACTGTCCATGGATGCTAACTCACAATCAATCTGAAGCTAAGGCCTACGCAAAGCTCAATAACAAAAAACTTACTTTACTTTGGGAAGACCGTCGTGCAGCTGACCGCGATGAACGTTTACGTCTTTACGAAGTCATCCCGGAATAAATAGTGCTGCACTTTAAGCTGTCGCGCCTGCGCGAGGACGTTCCTGCTTTACTCAAACTTGCTGGTCCTCTTCTGATTGGTCAGTTAGCCGTGATTATGTTTGGCGTATTAGATACGGCCATGACAGCACGTTACTCTGCTGAAGACTTAGCCGCTTTAGCAATGGCCTCAGCAATCTTTATCAGCATTTATGTTGGCTTGACTGGAGTAGTATCTGCCCTCGCCCCAATTGCTGGGCAGCTCTTTGGCGCTAAACGGTATTCCGAAATCGGCGAAGAAGTGAGGCAAGCTACTTGGCTTGCATTAGGCCTCACTATCCTTGGCTGCTTGATTTTGACCAATGCAGATCACGTACTGGCGATCTCTCAAGTTAATCCAGACATTGAAGGTAAGGCACGGTTATATCTAAACATTCTGGCTATTGGCTTACCTGCCAGCATGGTGATGCGGGTATTAATGGCTTTGCATAATGCCGTTTCTCGCCCTGCCGTGATTACGATCATCCAACTCATTGGGCTGGGACTAAAGCTACCCTTAAATTTGTTATTTATTTATGGTGGCTTTGGCATTGAAGGTATGGGTGGCCCTGGATGTGCGGTAGCGACCGTCATCATTAACTGGACTTGGATGCTGTTGACTCTAGGATTTGTTCTATTTGATCACTTCTATAAACCCTTTGAGATTTTTGTACGTTTTAGCACGCCAGATTGGCAGCGTATCTGGACGCTATTAAAGCTGGGCACACCTATTGGCTTTAGCTATTTAATCGAGGTAACTTCATTTACTTTTATGTCGCTCTTTATCGCGCGCTTGGGCACTACAGCTTTAGCTGGACATCAAATTGTCGCCAATCTAGGGACTGTAATTTACATGGTGCCGCTCTCCCTCTCGATTGCAACCATGACCTTAGTATCGCAATCTATTGGTGCCAACAAACCAGAACGTGCCGAGGAGATTGGCTGGTCATCAGTACTATTTACAACCGCTACCTGCATCACCATTGGCATTGCCGTCTGGGTCTTCAGAATGCAGCTATTAGACTTGTATGATCCGCCAGCGCAAGTAAAAGCCTTTTCGATTCCCCTCTTTTTGTTTATTGCCTTCTACCAAATATTTGATGCCCTGCAAGTGACTGCAGCATTTATTCTGCGGGCTTATCGGATTGCTTTTTGGCCTATGCTGATCTACGCAGGATCACTATGGGGCGTAGGTCTTGGTGGTGGCTACCTCATGGGCTTTAATGTTTTTGGCAATGTCCCCACCTTCTTGCAAGGCGCAAATGGTTTCTGGGCGGGCAACAG
>CAIVXR010000144.1 GCA_903909925.1 uncultured beta proteobacterium
CTGTCAAGCGCTTAGCCAACATACAGCCAGCGCTGCCTGCCCCAATAATGATGTAGTCGTAGGTATTTGCTTGAGTCATGTGTTTGAGTACCTATTATTTACCAATACAAAAAAACGGGTATTTCTTGTCACTTTTGTTGATTTGATATAGAATCATAATTGATCTAATATTAGATCATGAGAACTACCTATAAAAAAGCTTTTGCCCAATTTGTAAAAAAGGCTCCCAAACCTTTGCAGTTAGTAATTGAAATTAGGGTCGCTGAAGTTTGCAATAACCCTAGGATAGGTCAACAAAAGCTAGGCGATCTTCAGGGGGTATTTATTTATAAGTTTCGCTTTAATACGCAGGAGTATTTGATGGCCTATCAATTTGATCATTTTGCAGGTGAAATAAAAATAACCTGGATTGAGTTTTGTCAAATTGGCCCCCATGAAAATTTTTATACGCAATTAAAAAAATCTTTTCGACTCCAATGATAACTTCAAGCCACTTCAATATAGAAAGTGAGATATATATGACTCAATCAATGACTGCAGAGGCTCTATTTGCTCAAGTGAAACAAATGCCCGCAAAAGAACGTATTAAATTTTTCTCTTTAATCGCAATAAATGCCTTCCAAGAGAATGACTACACGCATGAGCAAGTATTTGGGCACCTAAGAAATGCGACCTTTTCCGCCGAAGAGGCTGCAGAATTTTTAGAGATCTCACTTCCCACCCTGCGAAGATATGTTCAGTCAGGTAGATTGAAGCCCTCAACAATCATCGGGAGAAGCCAGCTATTCTCCAGCGCCGATCTAAGACTTCTAAAGCAGAAAATCAACAAAGAATAGTTAAAGTTCAATACCCGTCTAAAATGACGGTATGCACATTAATGAGAAGAATCGCACGCCCAAAGTAGTCGAGGCCGATGAGGGTCCAAGTAAGTCTGAGCTCAAGCGCCAGATGACCGAGCGCCAAAAATTGGCCGAAGTCTTAGCGGCCTTAAGTAGCGATGCCCTCAAAACTATCCCCATGGATGAGGCAATCAAGGTAGCGATTGCAGAAACCAACAAGATCAAAAGTTTTGAGGCGATTCGTCGCCATAAACAATACCTTGGTAAACTCATGCGCTTTTTGGATGCAGAAGAGTTAGACGCCATTCAAAAACGTCTAGATGCTATTCAGGGAGTTAGTAAAGCGGAGACTGCAAAGCTACATTTTTTAGAGAGCTATCGCGATCGTCTAATTGCTAATGATGAGACCTTTTCTAAAATGATTGAACAGTACCCCGATATGGATATTCAGAATATGCGTACCCTCATTCGCAATGCCCGCAAGGAGAAAGAGCAGAATAAGCCGCCAAAAGCTTATCGCGAGATCTTTCGTGTCTTAAAGGATATGGGTCTTTAAAACTTTATTCTTCGAGAGGGCACTTCAACCCAGCGGTAGAGGTAATTTGCAGCCATCCAACTCGCTACTAAAGCCATCATCATGAGCGCAAGTGCCATCATGCCATCATGCCGCAAGCTCATGCCCCAGCCAATATAAAGACTGTTTGCCAACAAGATCAGAGCAAAGTGGAGCAAAAAAGCACAATACGATCTCCTACTCGCCCATAACACGGCATTCACTAATTTGTGAGCCCTGATATGCTTTTGATCTCGAGCTTCATCCTTATAAGCCCAATCCCCAAAAAAGATGAGGGTAATCGCAACTACATAAGCCAAGAGATTACGTAACCAGACTTGATGAAAGCTAGAAGCCATAATAGATAGCCCAGCTAGTATGATCGCTATTCTGGCAAAACGATTTACTAATGGGTCTGGGTAATTCTTACAAAGCTGGGCGAGCACACCAAGACCATACGCGCCAATAAAGTAAATGAAGTAATTCTCATAAGCTCCATGTCGATTGAAATACAGCAAAGATGCTACACACAATACTGTCAAGATCCAGACTACGGATCTAAATCCTCGGAACATTCCCAGCATCAAAGCTAAGATAGCGTAAAGCTGCCAATCAATGGCGACATACCAAACGCCTGCAGAGATTGCATCTAAGCCCAAAATACCCTGCAAGAAAAATAAATGCGCCAAAAACTGAGTCATTGTTTCAGATTGCCCTACAAATTCATCTTGCACCCAAAAGCGCGCTACCCAAGCACAGGCAATGGTGACCAAGAGCGCAACAACATAGGGAGCAAAAAGCCTTAGGTAACGATTGATAATCGTTTTTAGAACATCTCTGGTAGTTTTAAGATTACGAGACCGAGTCAAAGATTGAGCAGCTAAATATCCACCCATTACTAAAAATATCTGTACGGCATAGCGGCCATATTCAAATAAGCAAGTCATGATCCCTGGCAGCAATTGCCGAGCATCTTGCGCAATCTGGCCGTAGCTTGAGAAATGATGAAGAATGATCGTTAAAGCAGCGAAGGTCTTTAAGAAATCGACAAGAAGAAAATGGTTTTTTGACTGCAAAGAGACGGCTTAATGAAGAATCAATTGAGGGATGCAGCGTAAGCGGCTAAAGATTCAATATCGTCATCGCTTAATCCACGCGCCGCACTTCCCATTGTGCCATCCATATCCACACGTGCACCAGAGCGGATATTTTTCAATTGGGTTATGAGGTACTCCGGAGATTGACCTGCCAAGCGGGCGATATGTTTTTGACCTTGCAGCTGAGGGCTATGACAGGAATTGCAATATTGAGCGCTAGAGATTTGCTGTCCTTTAGCAATCTTGTCGACATTGCCAGACTTCGCTGGCGGTGGTGAGAGAGCTGCATAGTAAGCAGCAATATCACGCATGTCCTGATCACTTAGAGGGACCGCTAGCGCTTCCATTGCCCCGCCCTTGCGCTGCTGTCCTCTGAACTGGATCAACTGATAGGTAATTGATAGCGGTGGCTGAGCAGCCAGATTAGGAATATCCGATGAAATAGAGATGCCATTTTCTCCATGACACACAAAACAGGTTTGCGCCTTTACTTTACCAGCAGCAGCATCGGGTGGTGCAGCGCCGACTAAGAGAGGTGAACTCAGGACAGTAAAAAAGGCCACCCAAAGGATGGCCTTAGTTTTGATGACTACTTTCATTTACCGTATGAGACGCGGAAGATAGCACCAGTCTCATCATCTGAAACTAACATTGAGCCATCTTTTAACATTTGTACATCAACTGGACGACCCCAGAACTTGTCACCCTCTAACCAACCAGTCACAAATGGTTCAGCCTTAACAACCTTATTATTAGAGTCAAGTACCACGCGCACCACTTGATAGCCAACGCGCTGTGTTTTATTCCAAGAGCCATGCTCTGCAATAAAGATATTGCCTTTGTAATCGGCTGGGAATTGCTTACCGTTATAAAAACGCATACCCAAAGCAGCAACGTGCGCACCTAAGTTGTATACAGGCTTATCAAACTCATCGCAAGAACGACCTTTACCAAACTCCGGATCTAAAAAGTCACCTTGGTGGCAAAACGGATAACCAAAATTCATCCCTTTAGGACGTACCAAACGATTCAAAGTATCGTTTGGCTTATCTTCTGAAACCCAATCGCGGGCATTGTTGGTAAACCATAGCTCTTTAGTGCCAGGCTGAAAGTCCATGCCCACACTATTACGTACACCAGTAGCAACAGTCTCTAAGATGTTTGTCTTGAGATTGAGGCGATTGATGGTTGCGTGCGTCGATGGTGGCACTACGATATTAGCTGGCGTACCAATCTGGAAATATAAATACTGACCGTCTGGACTTAAGGTCATAAATTTCCAGCCGTGTGGCTCATCTTTTGGCAGTGCATCAAACACGACTACAGGTGTTGGTGGGTTATCGAGGTTTTGCTCAATATTATCGTAACGAATAATGCGTGAGAGTTCAGCAACATAGAGTGAGCCATTCGTAAATACGACACCATTAGGGCGATGCAAACCTTTCGCAATCGTTTTAACTTCACGCTTACCATTTTTAGTAACCACTGCATATACATTGCCGGTAAAGCGCGTACCAACATAAACCGTGCCACTAGGAGACTCAGTCATGGAGCGACCATTTGGCATGCCCGATGCCCAGAGCTCGATTTTGAATCCAGCTGGCACTTTTAACTTGCTTACTGGAATCTCATCTGCAGGCATCGCAGAAATACCCGGAGGGTTTGGTGACAAAGAAGGATTCATCCCATCTGGTGTTCTACCTTGTGCCCAAGTTGGGGGAATGCCAGTTGCTGGAACTGGAGCTGCTGCAGGTGCTTGTGCAGTTGCGAGCGTGGCCATTGCCATTCCAGCAGTCAGCAGCAGAGCATGAATCGTTTTGATCTTCATTACTGTTCTCCCATTTTTTTCTATTTCTTTTATTGATTACTAAAAATGATTGCTAAACGAATGCAATTACATTTTTCGTATTTCATTCCGCTTTTCATTCTAAACGGATCACAGTACTGCAGTGCAACAAATTAAACTCTTAGAAGGTGATACGCGCACCTACTGAAATTGCCTGTGGCATACCCGCTTGATAGGCAGATGCCTGTGAGGCAATATTAAAGGTGACATATTGGCGGTTAAACAAATTAACTACCGAGGCAAAAACTGAGGCTTGGGGTGTTACTTGATAGTTCGCCTTTAGGCCTACTACCGCATATGCCGGTACCGGCAAAGAACCGGTTGCCATCCAAGAATTGCCGACATAACGCACTGTCGTTGTTAGGCTTGCTTGTGGCGTAGGGTAATAAGTCACACCTGCATTGGCCATATTCATCGGCACACCGCCAACTTGGGTATTGATGGGATCAGTAGTTGCACTCCAGGTCAGTACGGTACGTGTATAGGAATAACCGCCATCCAAAGCCCAATGCGCATTGACATCATGGTGATACTGTAATTCAAGGCCGCGGCTTAATAGATTTTGTTGGTTAGTGTAGTAACTGACGTTGGTATAACCGCCCGTACTTGTAGTGCAACCTGAAATACCTGAAGCATTACATAGACTAGTAGCAAAAGTAGAATTCGCATTCGTGATTTTGTAGCTCGTAATGGCATTTTGAATATAGTTACTAAATCCAGTTAGCTGAACAAAACCACTTCTCCAGCGATAGTCAGTACCTAACTCATAACCTGTCATGGTTTCTGGTGTTAGATTCGCGTTTGCTATGGAGTAACCCGTTGTGCTATTGCCATAACTACGCAAGGTATTGTTCATGCTGGGCGCATGAAAAGCCTGATAGGCAGCAGTTCTCAAATCCCAATTACTAGTGGCTTTATAGAGTAAACCCAGTGATGGACTAAATTGATTCTTGCTTTGATTGGGGATATTTTGATAAGTCGGATTGGCCCCGTTGGCGCCTGCGTTATAAAGCGTTGGAGTCTGGCTATTCCAGACATCTACTCTTGCGCCTAGAGTTGCTTCTAGCGGAATAGCACTTGCGCTTGATTTGAGTTGGCCAAGTAAGCCATAAAAGTTTTGCTGCCCCTTTGCATAATTCACACTTGTCACCGCCCCACTGCCAGTTGTGCTCAGATTGTTACTTAAGTTTGATGCCGAGATATTGCGCGCATCTACTCCAAGGATGTATTGATCAATCCCAGCAACTTTGAGGTCATGCGTATATTGGGTAGAAGCTCCAAGGGTTGTATAAGGATCCGTGTAATTGGCATTGATATAAGTACCAGCACTATTTGCAGTCTGCTTATAAAAATTCGTTGCCTGATAGTAGGCATTGACTTGTACCTTTTTATTGGTATCAAGCTTGGTAGTAGAACCACCTGCCAGATCTGCTGTTTGTATCAAATTGGGTGCAATAGCAAAGTTATTGCTTAAGTCAGTCATGGTGCTATAGCCCATTCTCAAGAAAGCATTCGTATCTTGCGTGGGCTTGAAATAATTTTGTAGCCGAATATTGGAGTTTTTCGTTGTATTTGTTGTCATTCCTTTAGTATTGTTCAGTGGCGCTGGAGAAATGTTGGCATAGTTCTGAAAACCCTCGCTTGAAAAATAATCGGCAGAAAAGCGCATTTGCATGGCATCAGACACAATCAAATCTTTTGATGCTGCTATATTGCCCGTGCCAAAAGCACCATAACTTGCAGAGACATCTTGGGAGCTATTCTTGGGCGTCTTGGTATTGATATTAATCACGCCACCCATACCGTAGTTACCCCATAGACTCGAAACGCCACCGCGCACAAACTCGACTGACTCGATCGAAGACATCGGAACCAGATTCCATTGCACGGTTCCGTAGAAGGCATCATTTGCGGGGAGTCCATCAATCAGAACTAAGGTACGCCCATAGCCAAGACCGCGCACATTAATACTTTGGCCAGTAGGATCTTTTTGGTAATACGGC
>CAIVXR010000145.1 GCA_903909925.1 uncultured beta proteobacterium
TGCCTTACAACCAGCACCACCTCTACTGCCCTGGCTATACCTACACAGATATATACGGACATTTAGAGTAAAACTTTAGTTTTTCGCCTTGATTTGAGCGGCTATATCAGCCTGATTAAGCAATTGCTCTGTCATTTTTTTGGCAAATCCAAGACCATTACCTTTTGTAATCATTGCAGCAACCTGATCATCAACCATATCGGTATAGCCAGTATTGATTGATTGCTGTTTATCGGGATCAAAACTTGAATTACGCATCTCACGCAGCATTTGACGTACTAAAGTCGTTTCAAAACCGCGTGCCGCTTCTTCCACCTTTTGACGGTAGTTAGAGCTAGTAGTAGGCGTCGCCACTTGATTGGCCGAAGCACCCAACTCCCACGGAGAAGAAGACGGAGTAACTGTTGTCATAATTAGATAACTTCGATATCCGCTTTAAGTGCACCAGCAGTCTTCATGGCCTGAAGAATGGCAATTAAATCCTGCGGTGTAGCGCCCAGCATATTCAAGGCCTTAACTACTGTCTCAAGTGATGCGCTTGGGCCAGAGAATTTAAAGGCATTCTCAGAACCGCGGTCGATATTCACATTATCAACAGAAGTAAATGTAGTCGCCTCACCGGTAAATGGTGGTGGCTGCTTGAGTAAGCGAGATTGATCCGCGCGAACCTCCACCCTTAAGGAAAGGTTGCCGTGTGCTGCAGCGAAAGAACCTAAGCGCACACCTTGATTCATGACAACAGAACCAGTACGAGAATTGAGACCTACTTTTGCGGAGTCAGGTATCAAAGGAATATCAAGTTCTTGCAATGTAGCTAAGAAATTCATGCGCTGCACTGGATTTTCTGGAGTACGCACAGTGAGTGAGCGGCCATCAATCGGTACAGCAATATTGGCTCCAAAACGACGAGTAATCGCTTCAGTTGTTCTCTGCATGAGAGAAAAATCACTATTTTTCAAGTTCAGCTCAACAAAAGTATTGTTTTCGTCTGCTGGGATACCCTTTTCAATCAAGCCGCCTGCAGGAATGCGTCCAGCAGATAAATGATTATTTTGTTTAGCATTTAAGTTCGCAACACCATGACCAGAGATGATTAAAGAGCCTTGCGCTTGAGCGTAAACTTGTCCATCGGCACCGCGCAAAGGTGTCATCACCAAAGTTCCGCCCTTTAGACTGCGTGAACTACCCATAGCAGAAACGGTGACATCGATCTTTTGACCTGGTTTGGGATAAGCTGGTAAATCAGCGGTAACCATAACTGCAGCAATATTACGTAACCAGGTTTGATTGTTATAACGATCACTCTCAGGAATGGTTACACCCATTGCAGACAGCATCTGACGAATACTTTGCAAGGTAAATGGAGTCTGAATAGTCATGTCGCCTGTACCATCAAGACCAACAACTAAGCCGTAGCCAACTAATTGGTTGGTACGCTGACCAGTAAAGTCAGCAATCTCACGAATGCGCTCAGCCTGTGCAATATTGACAGCAACGAATTGAAGTGCAAAAACAATAATGGTAATAAGGATCTTTTTCATCATCATCCTTACATTGGGCCAAAGCCAAAGAATAATTTAGTGAACCAACCTGGCTCACGGACGTCATCAGTAAGCCCTTTGCCACGATACTCAATACGGGCATCAGCAACTTGGGCGGAAGATACCGTATTGTTTAGAAGGTTGTTTGGATTAACTGTGCCACCAAAGCGGATAATTTCTTCTTCAAATCCTACGGCAACCTGCTTTTCACCGGCAACCACCATATTGCCGTTCGAGAGAACCTCTAAAACAGTTACGGTAATTAATCCATTAAAACTATTGGCCGCTGTACTAGAGCCATCACCCTGGAAAGTTGTTGCACCATCTACACCAAGCCCTAATTTACCCGATGGATTAATTGGCGTACCGTCAAGCCCAACGTTACTCGCGCTAGCATTGACTGATGTTCCGCTATTCTTTTTGGCCATTGCCCCTGAATTCTTACTCGCGCTAGTTGTCTCATTCAATATCACAATGAGGGTATCCCCAACAGCACGAGCACGACGATCTTCAAACAATGGTCTATAGACACCAATCATGGAGGTTTGAACTGCTGGAAATAAGCTACCAGGATTTGCCGGACGATCATCCGCTAAAGCAGGACGTACAGTCGTTGGCGTTGAAACCAATGGTGTGCGGTTAGCAGAAGAAGCGCAGCCCCACAATTGGGTAAGCGCTAGCAATGAAGCAAGAATGAGTAGTAATTTACGCATCATAATTGTCCAATTTTTTGCAGCATTTGATCAGAAGCAGTAATTGCACGAGCTTGAATCTCATACAAACGTTGGGCAGCAATCATTTGAACCAATTGTTCTGCAACGTTGACGTTTGATTGTTCAAGCGTGTTTTGCATGATAGAACCCAGACCATTCGTACCAGGAACATTCACCAAAGGTGCGCCTGAAGCTGGTGTTTCTAGGAATAAATTACCGCCAGCACCAACCAGGCCATCAGGATTAATAAAGCTTGCAACCACCAAGTTGCCGGCAGTATTCACCTTGGTGATATCTTGCGTAGTGTACTGAACTACACCATCAGGAGTAATGGTGATCGAAGTTGCGCCAGGAGGAATAGTGATGCCATTACCAACGGTATAACCAGAACTCGTCACAATGGTACCGTTTTGATTAGTAGTAAAGCCACCGTCACGTGTATATGCTAATGTGCCGTCAGGCATTTGAATCTGGAAGTAGCCATTACCCTTAATCGCTACATCCAATGGATTTGCTGTAGTTAGCAAAGGGCCCTGAGTCATGATGCGCTCAGTAGCCTGTAACTGAGCACCAGAACCGAGCTGCAAGCCGTCTGGAGTCATCGTTTGTGTCAAGGAATATGATCCTGGCTCACGAATAGTTTGATACATCAAGTCCTGGAACATTGGACGTAATGTCTTAAAAGCAGTAGTTGACGCGTTAGCCAAATTATTGGCGATCGTGTCCAAGTTCAACTGTTGGGCATCTAAGCCGGTTTTAGCAATCCACAGTGAGCGCATCATAATGAAATCTACTTTCTTTTAATTAAATCTTTAACCGCGTGACAAAGACATCAAAGCATTTGCTGACTTTGCATTTTGGTCGGCAGCCTGAATGAATCTCATATTCAAATCAAACATTCTGTTCTGCTCAATCATTTGAACCATCGCTGTAGTTGGGTTGACGTTACTCAACTCAACAGCACCCTGCTGCACACGCACACTCGCATCTGCAGCCGGTTGAATCATGCCTGGCACATCGAATAAGCCATCAGCGCTACGAACTAAAGCATTTGGGTCTACCTTCACCAAACGCAGCTGATCGATTTCGTCAAATGGAGTATTAGCTGCTTCATCAAAAGTACTAAGACCCATCATTTGGGATGAAATATATCCGTCCTGGGAGATGCTAATTTGCTTAATCGAATCAGGAATGGTGATCTCACCCTCTTGACCTAAAACCACGTTATCGCCAAGACGTAAAACACCCTTCTCGTCAATATTGAAGCGACCATTTTTTGTATAAGCAACAGAACCATCAGGACGACGCACCGCAAAAAAACCATCACGATTCTGAATGGCGACATCTAACTGATTACCAGTTGTTTGAATCGGCCCTGGTGTGAAATCAGTGCCAGGAGTCGTATCTACTACAAATGCACGTGAACTGGCGCCTTGACCATCAATCGGGGCAGCACGAAATGCAGCAAACATCTCACGAAAACCAGGAGTCTGGGTATTCGCGAGATTGTTAGTCGTGGTGGCCAATTGCAGCATTGCCTGCTTGGCACCCGTCATCGAAATATATGCTGACCGATCTAACATGTTTACCTAATCTTTATGTCAATATGCTATTGATTAA
>CAIVXR010000146.1 GCA_903909925.1 uncultured beta proteobacterium
GGGCAAGAACCAAAAGGAAGATGTTTAGTAGTGGGCGCCGGTAAAGCCAGTGCTTCGATGGCTAGTGCGCTAGAGGCTTATGCCAAAGCACACTGGCCACAAGTTCAGTTAGAGGGCGTTGTGCTAACGCGTTATGGTCACGGCTCACCAACAAACCATATCAAAATTGTTGAGGCGGGACACCCAGTTCCTGACCAGGCTGGTATGGATGGAGCAAAAGAAGTCTTGGCATTAACGAATCAGTTAGCGCAAGGTGATGTATTAATTGCTCTTGTATCTGGTGGGGGATCGAGCCTTCTTACCTTGCCGCAAGAAGGCATTTCGATTGATGACATGCGCAAGACTACTGAAGCACTCTTGCGTAGTGGTGCACCTATTGAAGAAATGAATGTAGTACGTAAACATCTATCTGCAATCTTAGGCGGTAACTTAGCTCGAGTGGCTATTGCACGTGGTGCACGAGTAGAGGCTTTATTGATTTCTGATGTCACAGGCGACTCACCCGCAGATATTGCTAGTGGACCTTGTGCTGCTGACTACTCTACGTATTTAGATGCACTCAATATTTTGAGTAAATATGATTTGGATGCATCCTCTATTCCAGCATCTGTCCTAAATCATCTCAAGCAAGGTTTGGCGGGAAAAAAACCAGAGACCTTAAAGGATTCTGATTTAGTGGATGCTCAAGTGGCCAATCACGTAATTGCAACAGCTTATAAAAGCTTAGAAGCTGCCGCAGAATATGTGCAGACTCAAGGTTACGAACCCCTGATCTTGGGTGATACGATTACTGGTGAAGCGCAAGAGGTTGGTATTGAACAGGCTGCCTTAGCTCGTGATCATAGCTCTAGGGGGATAAGCAAACCGCTTGCTCTGATTTCGGGCGGTGAGTGCACTGTGACTATTCCAGCAGGTCTTAAAGGACGCGGTGGTCGTTGCAGCGAGTACCTGCTCTCACTTTTTGCTGCCTCTAAAGACAGTCCACAATTAGCTGCCTTGGCAGCTGATACTGATGGAATTGATGGCAGTGAAAAGAACGCGGGAGCCTGGTTTGATAGCGCTGTACGTCAAGCTGCTCAGGCCAAGGGGCTTACACCAGAGAAATTCTTATTAGCACATGATTGCTATGGCTTTTTTGCAGAATTAGACGCCTTAGTAGACACTGGTCCTACACTTACGAATGTAAATGATTTCCGAATCATCTTGCTAGATAAATAATATGTCTAATAGCCCTCAACAAATTCAACTGATTCAACCGGACGATTGGCATTTGCATATTCGTGATGGTGAAGTCATGAAGGATGTATTGGCGGACACTGCGCGTCAATTTGCTCGTGCCATCATCATGCCCAACCTCAAGCCACCAGTGACCACCGTAGATTTGGCTAAGGCTTATCAAGAACGCATTGAAGCAAATTTGAAGTCTTTGGGAGTCCGCAGTTTCACTCCCTTGATGACTTTGTATCTTACTGATAATACTTTTGCAGATGAAGTGCGTAAAGCTAAGGCTGCAGGTATTGTGGGGTTTAAGTTATATCCTGCAGGTGCAACTACTAACAGCGACGCAGGTGTTAGTGACCTCAAGCATTGCCATGCAGCATTAGAAGCAATGCAGGCTGTTGGTATGCCGCTCTTAGTCCATGGTGAAGTAACGAGCTCTGAGATTGATATCTTTGATCGTGAAGCAGTTTTTATTGATACCGTA
>CAIVXR010000147.1 GCA_903909925.1 uncultured beta proteobacterium
ACAAACCTTAACTTTTTTAGACCTGATGAAAATAGTGAAGAGCTGAAGTATTTAAAAGAGCAACGTCATAAGCTCGGCGGTCAGCTGCCTAAGCGTTATACAGAATGTGACAAATTAAATGTCCCCGATATTGCCTCTTATGCAGCCTTTGCACTCAAGGCTGAATCAAAAGAGATGTCGACGACAATGGCTTTTGTTCGCATGCTTGGTAACTTACTGAAGGATAAAGAACTTGGACCTAGAGTAGTACCTATTGTTGCTGATGAAGCACGCACATTTGGTATGGCTAATTTATTTAAGCAGGTTGGTATTTACTCTAGCGTTGGTCAACACTATGAACCAGAAGACATTGGCTCAGTTCTGAGTTATCGCGAGGCATTAGATGGGCAGATTTTAGAAGAGGGTATCAGTGAGGCCGGCGCAATTGCAAGTTGGACTGCTGCAGCAACCAGCTATAGCGTACATGGCATAGCTATGCTACCTTTTTATATCTACTATTCGATGTTTGGTTTTCAGCGTATTGGTGATGCTATTTGGGCTGCTGCCGATCAACGTGCTAGAGGATTTTTATTAGGCGCAACCTCAGGTAGAACAACATTGGGTGGTGAAGGCTTGCAGCATCAAGATGGCAGTAGTCAGCTCGTTGCTGCCACCATCCCCAATTGCAAAGCATATGATCCTGCTTTTGCAGGCGAGTTGGCAGTGATTGTGGATCAAGGCATGCGCGATATGTTGGTTGATCAAAAAGATTTGTTCTACTACATCACCCTGATGAACGAAAACTATGCCCAGCCTGATTTACCTGAAAATGCAGCCGAAGGTGTGATACGTGGCTGTTATAAATTCAAGACGGTGAAGGCTGGTAATGGAGATAGTAAGTCTTGTGTCACCTTGCTTGGCTCTGGCGCGATCATGACTGAGGTATTGAAGGCAGCAGATATGCTTGCCAATACTGGTATCGATGTCGACGTCTTCAGTGTGACTAGCTGGAGTGAACTGTCTAGAGATGGTAAAGCAAAAGAACAGGCAAGTCTTGCGGGCAAGACCAATACTGAGCAGCCATTTATTAGTCAGGTACTTGGCGAGGGGCGTGGTCCGATTGTGGCTGCTACCGACTATGTGCATGCAGTCCCAGAAAGTATTCGTGCCTATATTCCTAAAGCTAGAGGATATATTACGCTGGGTACGGATGGTTTTGGTCGAAGCGATACGAGAGCGGCATTGCGCGAATACTTTGGCGTTAATGCAGATAGTATTTACAAGGCAGCAAATGAGTCTTTGAAAAAATAATCTTTGCCTTGATGCCTTATGATGACCCCACTATTACCTACTACTGAATTGACTGGAGATTTTTAGATGTCCCTTATTCAAAAGCTCAAAGTGCGTGCTGCTAACAATAATCCCGTGCGTGTGGGCATTATTGGCGCTGGTAAATTTGGTTCCATGTATCTATCCCAGGTACCGCGGACCCCAGGCATTCATTTAGTTGCGGTAGCTGATTTATCTCCTGCCCGTGCCAAAGAGTCACTTGCTCGAGTAGGTTGGGATACTCCTCGTTACAGTGCTTCTTCTCTTCAGGATGCGGCTAAGTCAGGCGCCACCTTTCTGACTGATGATGCAGAAAAAATGATCGCTAGTGAGCATATTGATATCGTGATCGATTCTACAGGTAGCCCAGCAGCTGGCATTCGCCATGCCCTGCTTTGTTTTGAGCATCGCAAGCACATCATTATGGTGAACGTCGAGGCAGATGTTTTGGCTGGACCTTTACTTGCGCGTAAGGCAGCAGAGGCTGGCGTGATTTACTCGATGGCTTCGGGCGATCAACCTGCCCTCATTGCAGAATTAGTAGATTGGGCAAGAACCATTGGCTTAGAAGTCGTATGTGCAGGTAAGGGTACTAAATATTTGCCTATCTACCACCAGTCCACACCCGATACGGTTTGGGGTCACTATGGTTTTTCTGAGGAACAAGTTGCTGGTGGTGACTTTAATGCACAGATGTTCAATTCATTTTTGGATGGCACTAAATCAGCCCTTGAAATGGCCGCAGTCTCGAATGCTTGTGACTTGAACCCCCCAAGTAATGGTTTAGAGTTTCCACCTTGTGGAGTAGATGATTTGCCACATATTTTCCGACCGATATCTGAAGGCGGCATTCTGAAACAAAAGGGAACTGTTGAAGTAGTGTCTTCGGTTGAGCGAGATGGACGTCCGGTATTTAGAGATTTGCGTTGGGGTGTTTTTGCAGTATTTGAGGCTCCCAGCCAATATGTAATTGATTGCTTTTCACAATATGGCTTAAAAACCGATAGCAGCGGTAAATATGCAGCGATGTACAAGCCCTACCACTTGATCGGTTTGGAGCTGGGCATCTCAGTGGCAAGTATTGCGGTACGGGGCGAAGCTACTGGAGCAACTGGTGACTGGAAGGGCGATGTGGTAGCTACTGCTAAGCGCACACTCAAATCAGGCGAGAAACTCGATGGAGAGGGCGGCTTCACAGTTTACGGAAAACTCATGACTGCTACTGACTCTCTGAAGCTTGGTGCTTTACCTATTGGTTTAGCGCACAACATGGTGCTCAATAAAGATATCCCGGCTGGAAAACCAGTGTGCTGGAGTGATGTAAATTACGATGCTACTTTGCAGGCCATTCAATTTCGACGTGAAATGGAAAAATTATTCCACAAATAAAAATGGACTTGATTTAGTTTGTAGTTAGTCCTGCTTTTAAGCATATCCACTCATTAAAGAGTTTAATTTTTTGACTGTTTTTAGCATTCGACCGATAAGATAAAAAATGCGTCCTATCGATAGTTGGTAAAAAGATCTTTTCACCAAGCTCCACCAATTCTCCTCGTGCGAGCTCTCTCTCGGCAAAGCGAACACTCTCAAGCACGGCGCCTATGCCATCGACTGCAGCTGAAACTGAAAGGGCTGCACGATCAAAAGACATTTTTCGGTTCGATGGATTTTGTAAATGATTAACCTCAAACCATTGCTGCCAAGTATGCTGATTGAGAGTTGACTCTATGAGAGTAAGTTTGCTCATCAATTCTTTTACTGGAATGTTGGGCTCAATTAATTTTGGTGAGCATAGCGGCACTATTTTTTCTTCGCCTAGGGATAAAGAGGTGATCCCCGGTCCTTCATGACTAAACTGATAAGAGATGGCAATATCAATTTCTTGATTGCGTAATAGATCAATTGGCTCTGCTCCGGAAGTAAGGCGAATAGTGATGTCAGGATTGCTTTTAATGAATTCTGGAAGTCTTGGGCTAAGCCACTTTGCAGCAAAGCTGGGCGAGCAGTGCAGAGCAAGAACTTGTGAGCTTGGGGCGAGAGTAACTTCATTGCAAGCTGCTTCAATAACATCAAACACCCTAGAGAGAGAATCTAATAAACGTCGCCCTTCAGACGTTGGCTCTACTTTGCGGTTCTTTCGCAAAAATAGCGGCTTAGCGAAATAATCTTCAAGCTCTCTAATTTGATGGCTAATAGCCGACTGAGTAAGGTGCAACTCTTGGGCAGCCAAGGTAAAGCTTTCGAGGCGGGCAGCAGCCTCAAAAGCTCGCAAGAGTACATAACTTGGGATTTTTCTCATGTAAATATAATATACATGATTTATATTCATCTATCTATGAATACTTATCGTTTGTCAAAACCCTCGGAAAAGCTGATGATTACGGCTTAGTTATCTTTTAAGTTTTCTCAAAAGACCAAATTTGCTTCAATACTAGAAAAAGGAATTCACATGGCTGCAGTAATGGAGAAAGAGCGTAAATTGGACTTGGGCGGTAGAGAGTCTATTTATCAACCTGAAGATAAATCCCAAATCTTTCCTTATCAGCCAAAATTTAACAGTTTTGCTGAGGAGCGTAAGCATCTGAAAGAGCGCTTAGTTGCAGCATGTAGAGCATTTGCACTAGAAAAGTTTGATTATGGATTTGCAGGACATTTAACTGTGCGTGATCCAGAGCATCCAAATCTGTATTGGACTAATCCAATGGCGGTGCATTTTGATCAAGTAAAAGTATCTAACTTAATCTTGGCGGACCATGAAGGCAATATTTTAGAAGGTAAGCATGCATTGAATCGTGCTGGATTTGTATTGCACGCTGCAGTTCATGAAAAACATCCCGACATCGTTGCTATGTGTCATGCGCATACAGTCTATGGAACAGCATTTGCAGCGCTAGGTAAACCATTAGATCCAATCTCTCAAGATGCTGCTGCATTCTTTGAGGACCATATGGTTTTGGCAGAACAAGCTGGTCAAGTAGCAGTTGAGGATAATTCAGGCTACAACGTGGCAGGCTCATTAAAAAAAGTAAAAGCAATCATTCATCGCAATCATGGCCTGTTAACAGTAAGTCGTCATAGTATTGAAGCTGCAGCCTTCTGGTTTATCGCTTTAGAGCGTTGTTGCAAACAGCAGATGATGGTTGAGGCTACAGGTATTAAGCCTGTGTTGTTATCGCCAGAAACGGCGCGTTACAGTCGTGAACACGTAGGCAGCGAGTATATTGGTTGGTTACATTTCCAGCCAATTTGGGGTTATCTAAAAGAAAACCAGCCAGATATGTTTGAGTAATTGAATAGTTTTAGATATAGCTGGTTAATCAACGGGAGCAGCATTAATGACAAGTAAACAGGAACAAGCGGAGAAAAAGGTCGGTGCATCTGCAGGATCTGCAACGCCTAAGAAATTAGTTCCTTATGGTGGCTACTACACCAATAAAGTTCCAGGACATGATCCTGAGCTCACAGAGGTTGGTCCTGGTTCGCCAACAGGCGAGTACATGCGCGGCTTTTGGCATCCAGTTTGTATGTCAATCGAATTAACCGACACACCAAAATTTTTAACTATTTTAGGTGAAGAGTTAGTAGCTTTTCGTGATGGCAGTGGTCATATTGGCGTTTTGCATGCGCATTGCGTCCATCGTGGCGCATCTCTAGAGTATGGACAGATTCAAGAGCATGGCATTAAGTGCTGTTATCACGGCATGGTTTTTGATGTAGATGGCACCTGCTTGAATGCACCATTCCCTAAGGGCGAAGAAACGGAAGCACAAAAATATGCATGCTCAATTCAACAGGGCGCCTACAAAGCTTTTGAAAGAAACGGCTTAGTGTTTGCATATATGGGCCCTCCTGATAAAGAGCCACTATTCCCGGAATGGGAGTCTGATTTCACAGTAGCTCCTGGTGATGAGCTTGTCCCTTACAGTAATTTCCAGCACTGTAATTGGTTGCAAGTTCAAGATAATGCCGCAGATAACTTTCATACAGCTGAATTACATGCTGCTAAAAACGTAGTAGGCGGTCATTTTCAGGGTACAACCTTTGATGAGGTTGGCTCTCCAACAATGGAAGTACATCCAGACATGCAGTTTGTGCCAATCCATGGTGGTCGTGGCTTGGCCTGTTCTGGTGCACGTCGTGTTAATAATGACAAATTGTTTATTCGTGTTCAGCATCAAGTACTACCAAACCTCAGTTTGCATGCCTATACTTCTGAGGATGGATCCAATAAAAAATTATTTAGCCGCTTTCACATTATTCGCTGGACAGTTCCAGTCGATGACTTCAATAGCAAGATGATTGGTTGGCGTGTGATGGGTCCAAGTATTGATACTCGTGGCATCGGACAAAAAGAGTTAGTTGGGTATGAATCCATCGACTTCTTGGATGGCCAGGTTGCTTTGAGAAGAGCTGAGCGTTTTGGTAAGCATACGATTAACGATATCGTCGATATTCCTAGTGATCACAGGGCGCGCTCTAATTACAAGATGGCTCAATATGCTCCTGGTGATTACGAGGCCATCATTAGCCAAAGGCCAATCGCCATCCACGCTCTAGAAAATCCAACTAAGTTTGATGCGGGTCCTTATCTCTTTAGGAAAATGTTGCGTGATGCGATTCGCGGCTCTAATCCGGCGGCGAGTGCAGAAGCCTTTGCAGTTTGGCTAAGGGAATTAAATGGTGCCCCTAATAGTTATTGCTCTGGTAATGTATTTGAATTGCCAATTGGCGCTACTACTGAAGAAGAGGTAGCACAACGACGCTTTGTTGCTAAAGGCGTGATTGCGATTCTTACAGAAAGCGAGCAGTACAAAGGCAAAGAGCGTACTGACTTTGTAAAGCAAAAAATGGAAGAGCTCGAGCAAACTGCAAAAGCACAATTTAAGCATTAATCTATAGGTTAGAAGAGATGGGCTGCGATTGCAGCCCATTCTTTTTGTGGAGCGAGACAAAAAAGTGAATACAATTTCTAATGTGAACTCTGAAGAGTTGGTGATCGAGGTTCAGAGTACTGGCCAAAAAATAATCGTCACGAGAGACGAGCCACTGATCGATGCTTTAGCAAGATCAGGTATTGATATACCCACTTCTTGCCAATCAGGTTTATGTGGTACTTGCAAGACAAGATATATCAGTGGTGATGTAGAGCACGAAGATTGTATTTTGAGTGATGAAGAGCATCAGGAGTACTTAACTCCCTGCATCTCGCATATTAAGAGTGGAATATTGGTCCTTGATTTATAAGTCACCAAGCTATCAAAAAATATATGTATTAGGTGCAGGCGCAGTTGGCTGCTATTTCGGTGGCATGTTGGCTCGCGCAGGTCATGAAGTTACTTTTATCGCAAGACCGCAGCGCGTAGAGGCCCTAAATACATCAGGTTTGGAGATGGATTGCAAAGCATTTCATGAAACGGTTCAGGTCAAAGCCAGTTCTGATCTCGGCACTCTAAAGGATGCTGATTTAGTTCTACTGAGTGTAAAGTCGCTTGATACCGAGCGTACTCTTGCGCAGGTAAAACCTATCTTACCAAGCAAAGCTGTGATTTTAAGCTTGCAGAATGGAGTGGCAAACATTGATATTGCCTCTAACATTGTTGCCAATCCAGTTTATGCAGCAGTAGTTTATGTTGCTGCAGGAATGATTGGTCATAGCACTATGAAACATCATGGCCGTGGTGAACTCCTAGTTGGAAGTCTTGTTTCTACATCATCTAGTGACGATCAAAACCTCCAAGAAATTTGTAAGCTCTTTGAAACTGCAAGCGTTCCATGTTCGATTGCTCCGCAGATTAAAAGAGATATGTGGCTCAAGTTTTTGGTAAATTGTTCTTTTAATGCGATTTCAGGAATTGGTCAGATTTCTTATGGGGAGATGGTGAAGTCTCCTGAGATTGTCAAACTGATTGAAGAAATTACTAAGGAGTTTCTTGCTATCGCTACACTTGAAGATGTCAAAATCAGTATGTCAGAGGCGCTTGCTGCAAATGACTCAATTGCAACGACAATGGTTACCCAGGTTTCTTCAACTGCTCAGGATTTGGCTAAAGGAAAAATGACCGAGATTGATTTCTTAAATGGATACATTGTGGCGTTAGGTCAGCGATACGAAGTTCCGACACCATATAACCAATCAGTGTACGCCTTGGTCAAAATGATGGAATCCAAAATCAAATAGGGGGGTTTAGTCCTTCCGCATCTATTTGCTTTTCCCATGATGCATCTATAAAAGCCGGTAGCTTCATACACTCGCCTAAGATTTTCATCAGAGTAGGGT
>CAIVXR010000148.1 GCA_903909925.1 uncultured beta proteobacterium
CTCTTGATAGCCTTCTTGCTGATAGATGCGTCGCATGTACTGCTCAACTTCTTGCCAAATTGCCCAGCCTTTGGGGTGCCAGAAAACTAAGCCAGGAGCCTCGGATTGAAAATGAAAGAGATCAAGTAATTTTCCGAGACGACGGTGATCGCGTTTCTCGGCTTCTTCAAGCATATGCAAGTAAGCGTCTTGATCTTCTTTGCGTAACCAGGCTGTGCCATAGATACGCTGTAGCATCTCATTCTTGCTATCGCCGCGCCAATAGGCACCAGCAACGCTTTGCAACTTAAATACTTTTAACTTGCCAGTAGAAGACACATGAGGTCCCCGACATAAGTCAGTGAACTTACCTTCTGCATAAAGAGAAACATCTTCACCCTGCGGAATACTAGCAATGAGTTCTGCTTTGTAATTCTCGCCCTGATCTTTAAAAAACTTTACCGCTTCGTCTCTTGGCATCACGGTACGGATTACTGGCTCATCTTTCTTAGCAAGCTCAGACATTCTCTTTTCAATCGCTGCTAAGTCATCTGGTGTAAATGGGCGTTGATAAGCAAAGTCGTAATAAAAACCATTTTCTACGACTGGACCAATTGTTACTTGCGCTTCAGGGAACAATTCTTTGACGGCATATGCCAACAAATGTGCTGTCGAGTGACGCACAATCTCAAGTGCCTCAGGGCTCTTATCAGTAATGATGGCAAGTTGACTGTCTTTATCGATCAGAAAACTCGTATCAACCATCTTACCGTCAACAATGCCACCTAAGGCTGCTTTCGCAAGGCCACTACCGATGCTTTGAGCAACATCCGCTACGCGAACGGGAGCCTCAAACTCACGTTTTGATCCATCGGGCAGAGTAACTACAAGCATCATGACTCCATCTTAATTACTGAACTTCTGTTTTACTACTGTGACCTAAAAATAAAGCGCGGCAGCTTATGGGCATCCGCGCCTTGGGTCATTATTCGTTGGTAGGCTCGATTGGACTCGAACCAACGACCCCCACCATGTCAAGGTGGTGCTCTAACCAGCTGAGCTACGAGCCTATACAGCCATAGAGTTTATCACCGGCGACGCACTTGGGTGACCCCTTTAACCTCCTCGAGGCTATTTTGAACCAGACGTAATACCTCGGAATCTTTGACTTCAACCGTTAAAAGGATCTGGGCTAGGCCTTTTTTGGCGGATTTACGTAAATCTATAACATGCACCCCTTGCCGAGTCAGAATTTCAAAGAGCTCACGCATGAGATCTTGGCGATCTAAGCCTGTCACAACCAAATCTGCTGGGAATACCCGCTGTTGGTCATGGTTTACTTTTGAATTGGTAGTAGCAGTCCAAGCAGTTTGAATAACACGCTCAGGAGCTCTTTCCAAAAGTCCTCTAAAAGTTCTGCATGAACGGCGATGAATGGAAACACCCCGACCTTGGGTTACAAATCCGGAAATCGTATCTGGCGGAACTGGCCGGCAACAACGCGCCAATTGCGTGAGTAAAGAATCTACGCCAACCACCAAAACATCGCCGCTCTGACCAGCTTTTCTTGCGCTATTGCGCAGAATGATTTCGGGTACAGGAATTTTTTCTTCTGCGCTTATTTCAACTTTAGATTCTGCAGGCTTTTCTGAAAGGCCAGCTTCCTCGTCATCGAGCGCATTAAACCAAGCACGTACTCTTGAGCGCGCTCGTTGCGAACGTAAATAATTTTTATCAGGACTAATCCAATCGCGCGATGGGCCGCCATGCTTGACTGCCATAATCTCGATAGTTTGACCATTTTGTAATGCAGTCTCTAGAGGCACCATTGCACCGTCGACGCGCGCACCTCTGCAACGATGTCCTAAGCTAGTGTGAACAGCATAGGCAAAGTCTACTGGGGTAGAACCTTTTTCTAGCGAAATGACTTTCCCTAATGGTGTAAGCACATAGATATGATCATCAATCTCGTGATGCTTGAGCTGCTCCCAAGCATCTTCTTTCCAAGAAATTAATTGTCTTGCCCAAGCAATCTGCCTCTCATAGGCCACTTCTGCACTATCAGTTCCAGCTTGATGGGCAGAATTGGGTGGCTTAGACATGCCAATATAAGCACCCTCTTTATAACGCCAGTGAGCAGCTAAACCATACTCTGCTTGTTGATGCATGTCTTGAGTACGAACTTGGATCTCGAAGGCTGTGCCATCCTCATTCATCACCACCGTATGGAGTGATTGATAACCGTTTGGCTTAGGCCGAGCGATGTAGTCATCAAACTCACGTGGCACAGGTTGCCAGACGTTATGCACAATACCTAATACTGCGTAGCAAGATTTTATGTCCGCAACCAAAATACGAAATGCTCTCACATCATAAAGATCAGCAAAGTCAAGTGACTTGCCTTGCATCTTCTTCCAGATGCTGTAAATATGTTTTGGTCTTCCTAAAACCTCACCATCAATATGCGCTAGCTTTAACTCATCTTGAAGCTGTAGAACAATGCGATCAATAAATGATTGGCGCTCCATTCTTTTAGCATCAAGCATTTTGGCAATATCTCGATAGGTATCTGGCGACATAGCTCTAAATGCCAAGTCCTCCATCTCCCATTTCATTTGCCAGATACCTAAACGATTTGCCAATGAGGCATCAATATTGAGGATCTCCTGCGCCCAAGGTGCAGGCATAGCTATTTTTTCTTGAGCAACCCAACGCAGCGTTTGCAGGCGGGAAGCTAAATAGATAAGGACTACGCGAAGATCATCACCAAAAGCCAAAAGCATCTTACGCAACATCTCTTCTTGACCGGCAACACTTAATCCACCATCATCACGCATTAATTTTGCCTGAGCCTGGCGTAAGCCTCGGTAGCCAATCAATAGCTTTGCAGACTCTTCACCAATGAGTTTAACGAGCGCTTCTTTGCCATGGGTTCGGGCAATATTGCTAGCAGCAGTTAATGTAGCCTCATCTAAATTCAATGATTGCAGAATTTGTAAGGCGCCTGCAGCATGAGCTTCTGCTGGCTCGCCGTACCAAGCATCAATGTATATGGGTTTGCTGGAAACATTTGCCATTGGCAACTGTGCCTTAGCTAAAGAATTCTTTTGCTAAGGCAATTTGTTCTTTTTTCACAAATGCCGGGGCATGGCCTACATTTTCAATCTCAATGCTACGAGCATACGGGTTTACTTTGCACATCTGGGCAACTGTATCTGCAGAGAGCAAGTCAGATTGAGCGCCACGCACAATCAATATCGGAATATGAATTTGCTTAAAGGCATGCCACATGGCCATCTCTCCAGCTTTAGCCATAACGGGATTGACAGAGGCAAATGGCACAGCAATATTTGGATCGTAATGCATGATCCATAGACCATTACGCTCAATCAACATAGGGCCGTTATAGGTTTCCCACTCATCGGGAGTATGCTGCCCAAAGGTAGCGCAAATTGCATTGAGTCGATCTAAGGCATCAGCGCGACTAGCAAATGAAAAGGGTTGTCCTACGTAAGAGCCTAGACGCTTAATAGCATCAGCCTCAATTTTTGGCCCCACATCATTGATCAACATTTTCCGAATAGGAGAGTTGGGCATCGCTGCATAGACCATGCCAATCAGACCACCCATTGAAGTTCCAAGCCAGTCGACTTGAGATACTCCAAGCGTTTTTACTAGCTGAGCAATATCGGCTACATACTGAGGGACAGCATATTGCATTGGATTGCTTAAGCGATCTGAGTCTCCCCTACCAACAACATCTGGGCAAACTACGTAATAGTCCTCGCACATTACTTCCGCTAGAGTCTTAAAGTCACTACCTCGCCTAGTTAGGCCATGGACGCATAGCAATACTTTTGAATTTTTGGGATCACCCCAAGCGTGATATGCCATCCGGTGAGTGCTATCCCCATCAGCACACTGCACATAAAAAGTATCCCCTTGATGATGAGCAGTTATTGAGTTCAACTCATCGCGAAGGTCCTCGTCATGAGCATACTCATCCATGCTGCCAAGTACCTCAGGCTGCAAAGTCACATGGTCAATGCCATGTTGATCTAAGAGCATGGTGTTAATGCGAGACATAATTAGCGGCCACTCTTGCATTTCAGCAATTTCAATATGACCAATCAATGCAGGAAAACTTGGCGTCATCTCCCAAACATGGAGATCGTGCACGGCCAATACACCAGGTACTCCTCTCAGATCTTTTCCCACCTGTAAATAATCAATATGCAGTGGCACACCCTCCATCAGGAAGTGGTAAGACTCATTGAGAATAGAGATGGTTGATTTGAGAATCAAAAGAGAAACCAGGATGGAAAGAATCGCATCAATTGGCATCCATCCCGTTAACTGAATCACAACACCGGCAATCAAAGCAGCGATTGATCCAAGTAAGTCACCCATGACATGTACAAGGGCAGCGCGCGTATTGACGCTTTTCTTATCACGTGAGAGAACCCAGGCAACCACAATATTCATGAGAAGGCCGATGCTAGCAACGACAGTGACAGTAAAACCATCGACCTTATGCGGGTCGTAGAAACGACTAATCGCCTCAAATACAATCCACACAACCAAAGCTAGCATCGCAATGCTATTTACAAAGGCAGCTAATGCCTCTGCTCTACCAAAACCAAAAGAATGTTTAGGTGAAGGAGGACGACGGGAAATGATTTGCGCTAAGAGGGCTAAGCCTAAGGCAGCAGCATCAGTCACCATGTGACCAGCATCAGAGATCAACGCTAATGAATTAGCAAAATAAGCAGCAGCACCCTCAACTCCTGCAAAACCAAGCGTAAGGATGAGCGCAATTAAAAGTAAGTTTTGGTTTGAAACTTGCTTACTATGGGTATGCTTAGCATCCCCTTTTTTATGAGCATGTAACGAAGGATCAAGCCCAGAACTCATCTGAGCTCTCGGTTTTTCTGAGTGTGAATGATGGGATCCCGACATGGTGATCCCATTATTTCATTAAACGGTAAAAGGGGTTAGAAACCGCTTGTATCGACAGGGGCACCCGTTTTGGCGATCACTTCCTCTTTAGTCACGCCAGGAGCCAGTTCAACCAAGTTCAAGCCAGAATGGGTGACATCCAAAACACAAAGATCAGTAATGATTTGGCTAATTACACCTACGCCCGTTAATGGCAATGTGCATTTGGGCAAAATCTTGAGCTCTTCTGAGCCATCCTTCTTTTTAGCAACATGCTCCATCAAGACAACTACGTGCTTTACACCTGCAACCAAATCCATTGCACCGCCCATGCCTTTAACCATCTTGCCAGGAATCATCCAATTGGCAATATCGCCCTGCTCGCTTACTTGCATTGCACCTAAAAATGCAATGTTAATTTTCCCGCCACGAATCATTCCAAATGCATCGGCTGATGAAAAAATGGAGGAGCCAGGCAAAGTCGTAATTGTTTGTTTACCAGCATTGATCAAATCAGCATCGATCTGATCTTCAGTTGGAAATGGTCCGATACCTAGCAAACCATTTTCAGACTGCAGCCATACCTCTATACCTGCAGGTACATGATTGGCTACTAAGGTAGGAATACCGATTCCTAAGTTTACGTAATAACCATCTTTTAACTCTTTGGCAGCACGTGCTGCCATCTCATCTCTAGTCCAAGGCATATTGATCTTCCTTAATTCTTTTAAGTGTTCTTTGGGGTAATTAGCGTGCAGCTGAAATAGTGCGCTGCTCAATACGCTTCTCAGGGCTTGCATTAATCACAAGACGATGCACGTAGATGCTTGGAGTATGAATCTCGGCAGGGTCCAAAGCCCCGTTCTCAACAATCTCTTCTACTTCAGCAATAGTAATTTTGCCTGCCATAGCTACTACTGGGTTGAAGTTACGGGCGGTATGTCGATAAACTAAATTGCCAGAACGATCTGCCTTCCAAGCTTTTACGAGAGAAATATCTGTAATGATCGAGCGTTCCATGATGTATTTTTCGCCATCAAACTCTTTGACCTCTTTACCCTCAGCCACTAGAGTACCAACTCCAGTTTTTGTGTAGAAAGCAGGAATGCCACAACCACCAGCACGCAATTTTTCTGCCAGAGTACCTTGTGGTGTGAACTCTAGCTCTAACTCACCTGCAAGATATTGACGCTCAAATTCTTTGTTCTCGCCCACATAAGATGCAACCATTTTCTTGACTTGACGAGAATTGAGCAAAATACCTAAACCGAAAGCATCGACGCCGGCGTTATTTGATACAGCGGTCAAGTTTTGTGCGCCAAGTTCTTTCACTGCCTCAATCAAGGCTTCAGGAATGCCGCAGAGACCAAAACCACCAACACCGAGTTTTTGTCCGTCTTTTAAGATATCCCTCAAGGCATCAGCTGCCGATGGGTAGGTTTTATTCATAACATTTGTCCTAATATTGCCAAAATGGGTAAAAAAGCAATCATAACGCCTCAGGCTCCAAAGCCTAGGCAGCTTAGGCACAACTTATGCGCAACTTAGGCGCTAAATTGGTTTTTGGCCATACCCACTAAACTAAGGGGGCTGAAAAGCGTATTTTTGAGAAATTTCGAGGAAATGGAATGAATGCTGCAGAGCTAGTAGAGCAATTTGGGCCTAGAGAGTCGATGGACTATGACTTAGTCATCATTGGTGGTGGCCCCGCTGGTCTATCCGCAGCAATTAAGGCTAAACAATTAGCCCAATCCTCTGGCAAAGATATCAGCGTGTGCCTTCTTGAAAAAGGCTCTGAAATTGGTGCCCACATCCTATCGGGGGCCGTCATGGATCCCAAGGCGCTCACTGAGCTCTTTCCTAATTGGAAAGAAATGGGTGCCCCACTTGAAACTGAAGTGACACAAGATCAATTTCTATTCCTGACATCTGATAACTCTTATCAAGTTCCCAATTGGATGCTGCCTCACTGCTTTAAAAATGAAGGTAACTACATCGTTAGCTTAGCTAACGTCACACGATGGTTGGGGCAACAGGCAGAAAATCTTGGCGTAGAAATTTTCCCGGGCTTTCCTGCAGCAGAAATTTTGTATAACGAGCAAGGTGCAGTTGGTGGCGTGATTACCGGCTCGATGGGGCTAGATAAAGAAGGTAAGCCAACTGATCAGTTTCAGCTTGGCATGGAACTGCGCGCTAAGTACACCCTCTTTGCTGAAGGATCTCGAGGCCACCTTGGTAAGCAGCTCATTTCTAAATTTTCCTTGGATAAAGACAGTGATCCCCAAAGTTATGGCATTGGCATTAAAGAACTCTGGGAAGTTGAGCCCTCTAAAAGTAAACCTGGTCTAGTGGTGCACACAGCCGGCTGGCCATTGGAAAGTGATACCTATGGAGGCTCCTTTCTGTATCACTTAGGGGATAACAAAGTTGCTGTTGGCTTGGTGGTGGGGCTTTCTTATAAGAACCCTTACCTCTCACCTTTTGAAGAGTTCCAGCGCTATAAATTACATCCCAAGATTCGCCAAACTTTTGAGGGTGGCAAGCGTATTGCTTATGGCGCACGCGCACTGACTGCTGGTGGCTTAAATAGTTTGCCTAAGACAGTCTTTCCAGGTGGGGCTTTGATCGGTTGTGACGCAGGATTTTTAAATGCTTCACGCATTAAAGGCAGTCACGCTGCAATTAAAACAGGTATGTTGGCAGCAGAAGCAGCAGTAGCAGCCCTTCATGAAAATCGCTCTGCCGATGTTCTTTCAGCATATCCAGCAGCCTTCCAAAATAGCTGGCTACATACTGAGCTCAATCAAGCGCGTAATTTCAAGCCGTGGATGTCTAAAGGACTCTATCTTGGTACCCTGATGGTTGGCTTAGAGCAAAAACTCTTTGGTGGCAATATGCCATGGACAGTTCATATCAAACATGCAGATCATGAATGCCTAGAGCCAGCAGC
>CAIVXR010000149.1 GCA_903909925.1 uncultured beta proteobacterium
ACCATTGATCCTAAGCTGATGGAAGACAGCGACAAGTCGCCAGCTCTTCAAGCAGCAGAGCAGAAGATGCAGGCTATGGGCCAAGAAATGGACCAGATGCACCAGATGCTTCAGAACGTCAGCAAATCGGTCGAAATGCAGACGTTGGAAGTCAAGGAGTTCGAAGCCCAAATCAAGGCTTACGACGCCGAAACTAAGCGCATTTCAGCCGTTCAAGCGTCCATGTCACCAGAACAGATCCAAGACATCGTGCTTGGAACCGTCCACGGCATGATTACGAGCGGCGATCTGGTGGCTGACATGCCCGGCCAGCAATTGCCAGGCGAAGACATGGGTGAGATGCAACAGGGCGCTCCAATGCCGCCACAAGGAATGCCTCAACAAGGCGCAATGCCACCACAAGGGATGCCACCGCAATGAAAGCGTCTGATTTTGTAGGAATGTTGTTCTTGGCCCGCGACGTGACCCATTCGGTTCACTTAAACACGCGCAGCTATGCCAAACACAAAGCTCTTCAAAAATTTTACGAAGACATTATTGACCATGCAGACGCATTTGCAGAAGCGTATAATGGCCGCCATGGGCTTATTGGCGGCATTTCGCTTCAGTCACACAACAAGACGGCTAATGTGGTTGATTTTCTTCAAAATCAATTAGACGAAATTGAAGCGGCTCGGTATGATGTGGTAGACCGCAAAGACACGTCACTTCAGCAGCTAATTGACAATATTGTCGAACTTTACCTTACTACGCTTTATAAATTAAGGTTTTTAGCATGACCATTAATTTTGAAATTACTCAGAATGGTTACACCTTGCGCGATGCTTTGGTATTGCCGGATGACCATACTTATACCGATGAAGAGATTGAAGCTATGAAACAGGCTCGGTTCGACAATTGGTATGCAGTCATTACAACACCGGTTGAGGAATAAGCTGTGGCTAATAGGTATTGGGTAGGCGGAACAGATACTTGGGATGCAACGGCAGGGCTTAAATGGGCGCTGACTTCTGGCGGCATTGGTGGTCAGGCTGTTCCTACATCCTCAGATACAGTATTTTTTGACGCCAATTCAGGAGCTAATACTGTAACGCTTGGTGCTAACGCCAATTGCTTAACCCTGACCATGACGGGATTTACGGGTACTTTGGCGTTTAGCACATTCAAAATTAGTATCGCAGGAAACAATGCTACTGTTTATGTGGGCGCAACAACATTTTCTACATCTGGCACAAAACTTTTAGAATTTACATATTCTGGTGCAACTGGAACTCGTACAATTTCTCCTGCTGGTTCAACTGAGGCAAATGCTGTAAATATATCTGTAATTGCCGGAACTGATATTGTTTCAATTGGAAATAATTTAGCAAGTATTGATTTTACTGGTTTTAGCGGAACATTTTCAAACGCAGCTAAAACTATATATGGAAATTTAACTATTTCAACAGGTATGACACTATCCGCAGGAACGGGTATAATTACATTTGGTGCAACATCCGGCACTAAAACTATTACTACAAACGGAAAAACATTAGATTTTCCTGTCATTTTCAATGGTGTTGGTGGAATATTCCAGCTCCAAGATGCAATGACTGTTGGTTCTACCCGTACTATTAATTTGACAAGTGGTACGTTGGATATGAATAACAAAAACTTAACTTGTGGGATTTTCAGCAGCAGCGGTACTGCTACGCGCTCAATCACCTTTGGAACGGCGGGCATATATGTGACTGGTAGCAGCGGAACCATCTTCAACATAGATACCGCAACCAGCTTTACATATACAGGGTCAGGTAATTTTTATTTTACCTATTCTGGATCAACCGGAACTAGAGGTATATTTTTTGGCGCGTTAGGAGCATCTCAAACCAATGTGCCAAATATATATGTCAATGCCGGATCTGACACTGTAACCCTAGAAGCCGGAAGAATCTACAAAACGGTTGACTTCACTGGCTTCACTGGGACGCTTACAAACGTTTCAATTACTTTGTATGGAAGTTTGGTTCTTTCCACAGGTATGACGGTTGGCTCTGGAGCAAACACTGTTACTTTTGTCGGGTCATTATCAAACCAAATCACGACTAACGGTCAAACCTTGGATTTTCCTATCACTTTTGGTGGCACAGGTGGAACGTGGCAATTGCAAGATGCAATGACTGTTGGTTCTACCCGTACTATTACTTTGACAAGTGGTACGTTGGATATGAATAACAAAAACTTAACTTGTGGGTTTTTCGGCACCAGCAATTCTAATATTCGATCTATCGCATTCGGCACTGCACAAATTTACGTTACAGGTAATAATGGTGGTATATGGACAAGCGGCACTGCAACCAATTTTTCATATACTGGAACTGGTATAATTAACGCCACTTATTCTGGGTCAGTTGGAACCAGATCAATTGGTGCTGGAGGTACAGAAACAAATTCCCTTAATTTTAATATCACGGCTGGCTCCGATATTGTATCAATTTCAGGTACATCAAAAACTTATAAATCAATCAATTTGACCGGATTTAGTGGTACTTGGTCAAGCGATAACTGGATATACACAATATACGGTAGTTTAACTATTCCAGCGACAGTAACAGCAACATCGGCAACATCGACCTACACGGGTCCAATTACGTTCGGCGCGACTTCTGCGACTAATACCATTACGACCAGTGGCCTTACCATTCCCACTGGAATTACATTCAATGGTGTTGGTAGCACGTTTCAATTTCAAGACGCCCTAACAATAGGCTCTTCTTTTGCGCTGACTTTAATTAATGGCACGGTTCAGTTAAAATCTGGCGCTACAAATACCGTCGGATCATTTGCAACATCGGGTACCAATATAAAAGGTTTGCAGGCATCTGTTGCCGGTTCTCAAGCTACTTTATCTCAAGCATCCGGTACGGTCAGCGTCTCTTATTTGAGCATCAAAGACAGCGCCGCGACCGGCGGCGCGGTATGGCAAGCATACACCACAAACAACAATACCGACTCAGGGAATAACACCGGATGGGATTTTGGTAGTATTTTCGTTCTCGGTAGTGATAATAATGTTCGACTTCGGTCGTTTACTCAAAGAGGAAGAGATTAAATGTCTATCAATCTTAAAGCAGTAACCGTTTGTTTTGGCTATCAGCAGATCACGTCTTTGTCATCCGCAACCAAATTGACGGTTCCCCAGACTACTCCAAATGGTGGTAATACCCGCCCCGTATTTGCTCTTATTGTGCCTGAAGGCCAAGCTGTTCGGTGGCGCGATGATCGAACCGCCCCTACAGCTTCTGTCGGTATGCCTCTTGCGGTGGGCGTTCCATTGCAGTATGACGGTAATATTCAGGATATTCAGTTTATCGAACAAGTATCTGGTGCAAAACTTAATATCAGCTACTATTCCTAAACCGCACTGGCGCGGTTCGCCAGGGATCTTAAAGGATCAAAAATGTCTGATGAAGTGTTAGCGGAACTACCCGCGTCGGAACCTGTTGCCACGGCGGCGCCGGAACCTGAAGTTAATCAGCCGGAGGCAGCACCCAAGACTTTCTCACAAGAAGATTTGGATGCAGCTATTTCTAAACGTCTCGCAAGAGAACAGCGTAAGTGGGAAAGAGAGCAGGCGCTGAGATCAGCACCGGCACCTTTGGTAGATCCACCACGCCCCGAACAGTTTAATGACACAGAAGCATATGCCGACGCTTTGGCATTGCGGAAAGCCGAAGAACTGCTTCAACGGCGTGAAATGGAACGTCAGCAAAGGGACACTCTCAACGCTTATCATGAGCGTGAGGAAGATGCTCGGACCAAATATGATGACTTTGAGCAAGTCGCATATAACCCAAGCCTTCCAATCACAACCATGATGGCGCAGACCATTCAAGCATCTGATATCGGGCCAGAAATGGCTTATTATTTAGGGGCAAACCCTAAAGAAGCTGAACGGATCTCCAAACTTGCCCCATTCTTGCAGGCAAAAGAAATTGGTAAGATTGAAGCTAAATTAACCGACAATCCGCCAGTTAAACGCTCTTCTACCGCACCATCTCCTATCTCTCCGGGGTCGGGCAAAAGCAGTGGGTCTCCCACGTATGACACTACAGATCCAAGGGCAGTAAAGAGCCTTTCGACCGCTGAGTGGATTGCTGCTGATCGAGCCAGACAGATTAAGAAGATGGAAACGTCCAACAAGTACCGCGAACATCCAAAGGACAACATCAG
>CAIVXR010000150.1 GCA_903909925.1 uncultured beta proteobacterium
AGCGGGAAGTGATGGAAAGTAGTTATAAAAACTACCTCTTGAGACTTCGGCTTGCTTAATGACATCTTCAACCTCTAGTTTATAGATAGAGTTCGTAGAGGCTAGGGTGAGTCCGGAAAACAGGAGGTGCAACTGCATCTCCTCGCGGCGGAGTGCTGCAACCCTTACTCGGTGATCTAAAGCTTTTGCCATTGGAAGATTCTACCTTTTTTGCTTGACTCAGAGTTGATTTATGTCAAAATGACGCCATGTATATTTAGACATTAAAGGGCTCTGAAATGCTTAGCAGGTGGAATAAATTAAAAGGGCTCCAGAAGTCCGGATTAGCCTTTGGTGCGCTTCTAATGTCAGCAGTGATTCTGGTGGCTTGCGGAGGTGGTAGTGGAAGCGATAACGGTTCCTCGTCATCGACTGAGATTACAACATTAGTAACAGCTGCCAGTGGATCAAGTAACGTGGCTTGCGCTACAAATGGTCAATGTATTGGTGCCGCATTTAGGACTATAGGTTCTATACCAGATACGCTGAGTATTCTCAGTACATCATGGACAAATACAAATACAAACATCATTACGCTTTCACAAATTCCTTATGTTGATGGTTCAAATAGTGCAACTTACTATGATGCGGCTGGGAGTGTTTTTGCAATGACCGTAGATCAGACTGCCCAACTGACTGGATATAGCACCACTGGTAGTAGAACTTTTTCGGGAAATGGCTTACCAAGTACGAAGATGGGAACTTTTCCAGTCCAGTCTGGAACGGCTGCTTATTCATACTATGCGGCCTTACCCGGCGGGACTAATCCGGCTACAGGTCAGCACTATAATAATGCTGCTGAGATTGGAATTTCGCCTTACCCCTTAAGTAGTGTTGTTCCTTTAAATCCTGTTGTAAGCGGCGCCTACCCAATTGATTCTTTAATAGTGGGCATTACTCTTACTGGTGCGGTATGGCATGTTGAAAAAGCCAATGATTCAAGTGGTAATTATTACAACCCGGTTAATGCATTGCCTTTGGATGCATGTTTTGGCCATCCATATAACCAACAATATCATCTTCATGGTTATTCTTGGAAATGCTTTCCTAATCAAGGAACAACCGGCCAATCACCAGTATTTGGTTTCGCCTTAGATGGTTTTCCGATTACGGGTCCTCGAGCAGCAGATGGACATAACATAACTAATGCAGAGCTTGATATATGCCATGGGACGACATCTCTAATCACAATGCCTGATGGCACAAGTAAGAATACTTATCACTATGTACTCAACAGAGAATATCCTTATTCAGTTGGTTGCTTTAGGGGGTTGGTGAATTATGACCAAGCACTTGGACCTACAGGACAAAATAATTACATGAAAGAAGGCATTCCTTATCCGCCAACTTTTTATCCTACCCCATAAATCTATTAATATTTAGCGGGCACTTTTGTGGCTAGAATTCACGGTGAATTATTTGAAGTTACTGCTATCGCTGGAGGTAAAGACCAAACTTTAGTTTTATTGAAGTCTGGTGAGGTGCTGGGTTGGGGTGGTGCTGGAAGTGGCCGTATTACTCCGCCTTATATTGATATTTGTAGCTCCTTTAAAAATGAAGAAGCTAAACCTGTCTATTTAGATAGGCCTTCTCGATATATCAATATCTCAGCAGGTAATGGCGTCAGCCTTGGAATTTCAGAACAAAATAAAGTATTTATTTGGGGGTTCTACCAGGTTGGCATTGGCGGCAAAACTCAATTTTCTGAGATGCCGACTTCAGTTGACGGTATTGCTGATGTAGCCAAAGTTATGGCTGGACAGTTTCTTAGCGCTGCGATTGATCAGTCAGGTCAAGTCTATACCTGGGGCTTCAATACCGATGGCGGCTTAGGGCGCACACAATCCCAAATCAATGCATCACCAGGGTTGATTGCCGGACTTCCTGAGACTCAAGATATTGCAATTGGTGACAACTTTATCCTTGCGCTCACCAAAGACCAAAGAGTATATGGGTGGGGAAGTAATTCTGCAGGTCAGCTGGGGCTTGGGCATCTTAATGCCGTATATATGCCTGAGCTGATTCCGTTCCCAGGGAAAATTAGTAACATCGCTGTAGGCTCTACTCACGTTCTCGTTGTTACTAATGAGGGCAAGGTATATGGTTTGGGTAGCAACCACTTCGGGCAGGTTGGGGGTGGCCCCCAATCTTATATTGATCGACCACAGCTGATTCCTTTTCCAGAAAAGATCACATCAGTTGCTGGTGGCATGCACTATTCGATTGCCTTATCAGTAAGTGGAAAAGTTTACTCTTGGGGTTGGAATGGGTTTGGTCAGCTGGGACATGGCGATCTTCTGTCTCGAAGTGCTCCTACACTTATTCCTAAGTTATCGGGGGTGAGAAGGATTGCCGCTGGAGAAGCGCACACATTAGCGATTGGTAAAGACCAACTTTTAGGCTGGGGCAGTAATGAATCAGGTCAATTAGGCAAGGCAGTAATAAAGCAATTGACCCCAAACGCTTTCTTGGCGATTGCCTAGGATAGTTATGGGAATCGATCGCCGTCATTTCTTGCGCTTGAGTGCGACACTCGCTTCGGGCGTAGTAGTTCCAGCAAGTTTTACTGCTTGCAGCCGTGAAGAAGGGGTATCACTAGCCACTCCTAAACAAACTTTTGTACAGCCCACCTTGCTTGAGTCTAAAAATGGTTTGCTAGATGTGACTTTAACAGCGTCTTACTTTGATACAAAGTTGGCTGGGGATGATCCAAGCAAAAAATATCCCGTGTCCTTACGTGCTTATGGCTTTGATAATCAAGGCCCTAGTTATTCTGGACCAACATTGGTAGTGAGGGGCGGGGATCAATTGCGAATTAAGTTGGTCAACAACTTACCTGTAAATCCTCCGTTTGCGGCTTTCCGAGATC
>CAIVXR010000151.1 GCA_903909925.1 uncultured beta proteobacterium
GATTAGCGGTTGCCCGCGCGCAGCATGCCTTAAAAGAATTAACCGAAAAACTTACTCATCACGGTGTTACTGTGAAGTATGCGATTCATCCGGTAGCTGGTCGTATGCCTGGCCATATGAACGTTCTCTTGGCTGAAGCCGAAGTACCTTACGATCAAGTCTTTGAGATGGAAGATATTAATAGCGACTTTGGTCAAGCTGACGTAGTCTTAGTTCTCGGTGCAAACGACGTGGTGAACCCAGCGGCACGTACACCAGGTAGTCCAATCTTCGGCATGCCAATTTTGGAAGCCTTCAAAGCAAAGACCATCATCGTTAACAAACGTTCAATGGCTGCTGGTTATGCTGGCCTTGATAACGAACTCTTCTACATGGATAAAACTATGATGGTCTTCGGTGATGCAAAGAAGGTCGTGGAAGACATGGTTAAAGCAGTGGAATAAGAGGCTAATTTAGCTCTCTGGAAAACCGCCTATGGGCGGTTTTTTATTGCGCTAAGATATGCTCAAAGAAGTCTAAATATATCGAGACAACATGTACATCAAACAGCCATTACTTATCTTTATCCTCTCTATGAGCAACATGCTCTGGATTGGATCCGCTAATGCTCAAGTCAACTACCCTACCCGGACTATCCAAACCATCATGCCTCTACAAGCAGGAAGCGGTGTAGATATCTTGATGCGTCCCATCGCACAGCGTATGAGTGAAAACCTAGGTCAAGCAATCACAATCGAAAACATTCCTGGAGGTGCAGGCTTAATTGGTACTGCCAAGGTGGCACAGAGTCCTGCTGATGGTTATGTCTTAGGCGCATTTAATGACAGCATTCTGACCATGCTTCCCAATCTCTATAAAAAGATTGATTACGATCCCGTACAAAGCTTTACCCCAATCTCTGAAGTGGCTGCCATTACTTTTGTTCTGGTTGCCAATCCATCCTTTCCTGGCAATACTGCAGCAGACTTAGTGCGTATTGCCAAAGAAAAACCTGGGAAGATTGATTATGCTTCTGGCGGTAATGGTTCACCACAGCATATCGGTATGGAAATATTTCGGCAATACACAGGCGCCCCCATCGTCCATATCCCTTATCGTGGCGCAGCTGCCGCAGTCACTGATGTCATGGCAGGACAGGTGCCCGTCATGATTAGCGCACTCTCGGTAGTGCTTCCTCATATTCGATCTGGTAAGCTCAAGGTATTAGCGGTTGCTAGTAAAACACGTTCACCACTTCTACCAAACACTCCAACGATTAGCGAGAGTATTAAAGGTTATGAGTTCTCAACATGGGGTGCGCTCTTAGCGCCTAAAGGTACTTCTCAAGCAATCATTGAAAAGCTTAATGAATCTTTAGCGACCATACTAAAAGATCCAAAATTACGGGAGCAACTCATTCAGCAAGGTTTTGAATTTGTTCCGCTTGGTCCAGATCATTTAAAAGAAATGATTGCGCAAGGTTTAGTAAAAATGAAGAGAGTTATCAAGGATGGTGGCATTCAGCC
>CAIVXR010000152.1 GCA_903909925.1 uncultured beta proteobacterium
AGCTTAGACATTCAAGAGTTTATGGTGATGCCAGTTGGTGCGGAAAATTTTCGTGATGCCTTGCGTTGTGGCGCTGAAATCTTCCATGAGCTGAAAAAAATTCTTGGAGCACAAGGTATGCCTACAACGGTTGGTGATGAAGGCGGCTTTGCACCAAACTTCAAGAGCAATCAAGAGTGTTTGCAAACCATTATGAAAGCGATTGAAGGTGCCGGTTACCAGGCTGGCGAAGATGTCTTGTTAGCCCTAGACTGCGCGGCAAGCGAGTTCTATAAAGATGGTAAATATCACCTTTCAGGTGAGGGCTTAGAGCTCACTTCGAGCGAGTTCTCTGATTACCTCGGCAACTTAGCCGATCAGTTCCCAATTGTATCGATTGAGGATGGTATGCATGAGAGTGATTGGGATGGTTGGGCTGATATCACCAAGAAGCTGGGCAAAAAGATTCAATTGGTTGGCGACGATTTATTTGTAACGAATACTCGCATTCTCAAAGAAGGTATTGAGAAGGGTATTGCTAACTCTATTTTGATCAAGATCAATCAGATTGGCACCTTGACAGAAACTTTTGCTGCTATCGAGATGGCAAAGCGTGCGAACTATACCGCCGTGATTTCTCATCGCTCTGGTGAAACTGAAGATAGCACCATTGCTGATATTGCTGTGGGCACCAATGCTGGCCAGATTAAGACCGGCTCCTTATCACGCTCTGATCGTATAGCAAAATACAACCAGTTATTACGCATTGAAGAAGATTTAGGTGATGTGGCTACCTATCCAGGTAAATCGGTTTTCTATAACTTAAAACGTTGAATCTAAAAAGATCTATTTGTTATGCGGATAGTCATCTACTCCATGCTGTTATTGCTAATCGCAATTCAGTACCCACTTTGGCTGGGAAAGGGTGGATGGCTTAAGGTTTACGAAATGGAAAAACAAGTTGAACTACAAGAAGCTAAAAATAGTCTTTTGGCGCTTCGTAATGCCAAGTTAGCTGGTGATGTGAAAGACTTAAAAGATGGTACCCGTGCTATTGAAGAGCGTGCTAGAGCAGAACATGGCTTAATCAAAGAAGGCGAATTTTTCGTGCAGATCTTGCCGGTGGACAAAGCCGCTGCTGCACCTGTAGGCGATGGCCTCAAGTCAGCAACAAGCAAACAATAAAGCTTAGTGACCGCTAGATGGCGGTCTTGTAGCATCGCTAAGCAAATCTGTTTTAAAGACTTGCAAACAGTCGACAGCATCAAATCGATACGGCTTAGCGCAAAACTCGCAGATTGTCTCTACTGCACCTTGTTCTTCTAATATTCCTTGAACCTCTTCTTCTCCAAGCATGCGCAATATATCTGCCACTTTATTGCGTGAACAGCGGCAAGAAAAACGAATCTGACGCGGTGGAAAGCTGCGCACACCATTTTCTGCAGATTCTTCCAGAAATAAACGTCTTAAGATAGTTTCTGGTGCAAGTGTAAGGAGCTCTTCATTCGTAATAGTTTCACCTAAAGTCTGAATACGAGTCCATCCTTCGGCTGCATTTTGTGGATCAAGGTGAGCATGACCCCCTGAATCAGGCATGCGTTGCAATAAGAGGCCACCGATATGGGTGTCATTGGACGTTAGCCATATGCGAGTTTCTAATTGCTCGGACTTTTGCATATACAGGCCAATCGCTTCTGCAGCACTAGCCACTGGTTTAATGACACTACCATGTTGCTCCTGGAGGGCAACAATTCCTTGATAGGGTGGCTGACCGGGCTCACGGTCTGAAGGATCTAATGTAATCACTAGCCTACCAGAATGACTGGCATCTAATAGCTCACCCAGACTTGCATTAGGCGCAATCTCTGATGAATCTACAGAGAGCTTGATGGTTGCCCGCATTGATAAATCTGACTTGCACTCCACCACTAAAAGCGCAATGGGGCCTTTGCTTTGAGCTTGAATAATCAAGGTGCCGTCAAACTTTAAGCTAGCGCATAAAAGGGTGGCTGCGCCAACAAAATCGCCCAAGATACGGCGAACTGCTGGTGGATCGTCGCGGCGCTCTAAAATAGCTTGCCAAGCAGAGCTGATAGAGACAATTTCCCCGCGTACAGGGGCTCCATCGCAGACAAATACCAATAATTCATTCATAGAGCAAAGTATCCACGTTTTTGAATTTTGCCGCTAATTAGTCCGACCTGAGATAATACGAGTTATGCATATTCGTACCCGTTTCGCCCCAAGCCCCACGGGCTTCATCCATCTTGGCAACTTACGTAGCGCTCTCTACCCTTGGGCTTTTGCACGCCACAATCAAGGTGATTTCATTCTACGTATCGAAGATACAGACCTAGAGCGTTCTACTCTAGAAGCGGTAGATGTGATCATTGAAGGCATGGCTTGGTTAGGCCTTGATTTAGATGAAGGTCCAATTTATCAAATGCAGCGCATTGATCGCTATCGGGAAGTGATCAAGCAAATGGTTGATGCTGGGCTTGCATATCCTTGCTATATGAGTGAGGAAGAATTGAATAAGCTGCGTGATCAACAAATGGCCAACAAAGAAAAGCCACGCTATAACGGCTTGTGGAGGCCAGAATCAGGTAAATCTTTGCCAGCCATCCCAGAGGGTGTCAAGCCAGTAATTCGTTTTAAGAATCCACTTGGTGGATCGGTGATTTGGGAAGATGCCGTTAAAGGAAAAATTGAAATTAGCAATGACGAACTCGATGACCTCGTAATTGCTCGCCCAGACGGCACGCCAACTTATAACTTTTGCGTAGTTGTAGATGATTTAGATATGAAAATCACCCATGTCATTCGGGGTGATGATCACGTCAACAATACTCCTCGTCAAATCAATATCATGAAGGCTTTAGGAGCAAATCCACCTGTTTATGCACATCTTCCTACGGTCCTTAATGACTCGGGTGAGAAGATGAGCAAGCGCAATGGCGCTATGAGCGTGCGTGATTATCAAAAAGCCGGCTACCTTCCTGAGGCGATCTTGAACTACTTGGCGCGTCTAGGCTGGTCACATGGTGATGCTGAAGTATTTACAAAAGAGCAGTTTGTAAATTGGTTCGATTTAGAAAGTCTAGGTCGCTCACCAGCCCAACATAATCCAGAGAAGCTACTTTGGCTCAATCATCAATATATTCAGAACGCAGATCCCGCTAAATTAGCAGAGATGACTAAACCCTTTGCCCACCAACTTGGCATTGACACAGAGAATGGTCCAGACTTTACTCAAGTAGTAGGCCTCTTAAAAGATCGTGCCAATACTTTGATTGAGATTGCAGAGGGTGCTAAGTTATTTTATTTACCAGCACCAGATCACAACGTAGAGCAAATCGCTGCCAATATCCCAGCATCTGTTGTTCCTGCACTAAAAGATTTGATTGAGGCGCTGAGGAATTCAGATGCAACAAAAGAGGCTTACGGTGCAGCTTTTAAACAGGTCTTAGCAAAACATCAACTCAAAATGCCCGCTCTAGCAATGCCTGTTCGTTATGCATTATTTGCAACTACTCATACCCCAGCAATCGATTCTGTGTTGGTGGTATTGGGCCGGGACGAGGCACTCAAAAGGCTCTCCAAGGTAGTCCAGTAGGCAATTTGCGCAGATGCACAAAAATAGGCTAAAATCTTGGATTGTTTTGAGTGTCTTGCAGGTTTATTGTGGGATTTCGGGGGTATAGCTCAGCTGGGAGAGCGCTTGCATGGCATGCAAGAGGTCAGCGGTTCGATCCCGCTTATCTCCACCAAACATTCAAGATTAATGCAATTGAAGTAGTCCAGGTCCCCATCGTCTAGAGGCCTAGGACATCACCCTTTCACGGTGAGTACGGGGGTTCGAATCCCCCTGGGGACGCCAGATATTCTGGTGGCAGTAAAATGTAGTGTGATGTTTTTCTCGATGTATTTTGGAGCGGTAGTTCAGTTGGTTAGAATATCGGCCTGTCACGCCGAGGGTCGCGGGTTCGAGTCCCGTCCGTTCCGCCAAGACAAATTAAAAGCCCCCTGGATAAGGGGGCTTTTTTATTCTTATCTTTAACTATAGCGTTCTAGTGCGTAGTGCTTTTGGACTCATCTCTGAATAGTAATTATCCACACCAAGATTACCGCCAGCCTCGCGAGCAAAGAATCGCAAAGTTTCATTGAGTACGATCTCACGCTCGTTATCGATAGTGATGATGTGATAGCTATTACCCAACCAAATTGTTCTGCGAAGATCTGATTTGACGTTAGCCAAGATCTTTTCTGCAGACCATATCGAACAGGTATCATCTTCAACCGACTGAATTAACAATAGTCTAGAGTTGATTTCATTTAGATTTTTTGTAGTGTAAGACATCAGGCCCTTGGCTTCATGCAAATGCCTTGCGGTGATGAGCGGGGCGCCTACTTCAGATAATTCTTGAGCTTTAAATTTATCCCGAATGCGGCGACGTAAATCAGCATTTTTAACGCCAAATGGTTCTCGCTCAGAGTAATTCCAATTTCGAATTCCAAACTTATACGCGATATCTAATAGAAAGCGATACCTAGGCACTGACCAACCGTCATAGCGTAATACTGGCGAAAGCAGGGCAATCGATGCAATGTCATTCCTTTGTGTCGCAACTGCAAGGGCTAGGGTAGCGCCCATGCTGATACCTGCGAGATTTATGATTCTGTACTGATTGCGTAATTCATCTATGGCGCTGTGAACTTGACTAAGCCATGTTTCATAATGATCTACAGGACTTCCATAGAGGTAACCCTTAATTTCCGGGATTGCAGTATTAAAGCCATTGGAATTGAGGAAATTGGGAAGTTGCCCTAATTCGAGGCCACCGCCATTTAAACCCGGAAGTAGAATGGTAATGGTGTCTTTTGAGGCGGCTATTTCATTTCTATCTTGCATGTCTTACACTGTTTCATATATAGATATCTTGCAAAGCATACACCGTCCAAGGAAACCATGAAACATAATCTTAATGCCTATCGCTGGTGCCACAATAAGGAGCAAGGATACTTAAATGCCTGTATTGGCGTTTTTTTTGCTTTTTGTATTCGTTTTAGCCTTCAGTCCCAGGTTGAATCTGCACTACCGCTATTTTTCTTTCAGGTGAATACGATCATCATTGCCTTCTTTTTTGGTACTGGCCCGGCTTTATTGACCGTGGCTATCAGCATCCCATTAATGTCTTATTTTTTTATGGAACCATATGGGGAGTTCACGGTCATCGATGGCAAGGACATCCTAGTATTAGTGGTTTATGGAACTTATACTTTACTAGTGTGTTTTTTAGTCGAGTGGTTACGACGCGAACAGTACAACGCAAAGATGGCCATTTTGGTAAGCGAGTCTCGTTTCAAACTGATGGTTGAAGGAGATAACAAAATACGCGAGCTCTTGAAAAATTCACCCCCCCACAAACCTGAATAACTAAAATTTTTAAGGCTTAGTTTTGGGTTTTTGTGTATTAAGGTAAATTGGCTCGACAGCTGGCATCAGTGCCGATAGCTGCTCTATCCTAGTTTCCCCAGACGGGTGAGTAGATAAAAACTCTGGTGAAGTTTTTCCATCGGTCGCTTTAATCATTTTTTTCCAAACACTGATGGCGGCCTGAGGGTTATAGCCCGCTCTTGCAGCCAGCTCTAAGCCAATTGCATCTGCTTCAGATTCATTCTGTCTTGAGTTTGGTAACACCAATATATATTGAGCTGCTTGGTTAGCCGCACTAATTGCAGATCCATAACTACCAGCCGCTGCCATAGCAATATTAGTAACAGCGCTTTGAGCCATTGCCTGAGAAAGCCTTTCTCTGCCGTGTTCACGCAGAGCATGAGCGATCTCATGACCCATAATCGCAGCAATTTCATCATCAGTCAGATTGAGCTGCTCAATTAATCCAGTATAGAAAGTAATTTTTCCACCGGGTGCGCAAGTAGCATTTAATATCGGGGCATTAATTAATGTAAGTTGCCAGCTCCATTGACGCGTGTCGTCTCTAAATACAGAAGTTTGTTGAATCAAGCGATTAGAGATAGCCTTCAGGCGGTCGTAAGTTGGGCCAGCGCTAACGAGGATATGCTTTTCTTTAGCTTTCTGATTCTGCTCGTTATAACTGATGGCAGAGAGTCGATCTACCTCGGCAGAAGAGACCATCATAAATTGGGATCGATTAATACCCACCACCCCTGATCTTGTGGTGTTAGCACAAGCCAAGAGCAGGGAGCTTAAAAGAAGGGCTACAACAGAACGATGACTGAACAGCTTAAATAGCATTCACGACAAATTACTTCTTAGGAGTCGTTATAGAGGCTGCCATCGCATCGTAGTAAACCACTTTGACCTGCTCGCCAACATTTACATCTGCCAGAAGGGCTGGATTTTTAACAGTTACAGTCGTAATTTTCCCACTAGGCCCTTTCACGGAGACTAGTTTCTTATCGCGGTCTACCGCAACAATATCTGCAATGATGGTCGTTTTATTGGCAATGACTTCTGATGGCTTATCAGTTGGCTTTGAATTAGTAACCGTGTTGGTTTCTACCTTGCTACGTATGCCATCGCTCTTGGTTTTAATGAGTTCGATTGCAACCGCTAACTCATAAGTGACATTCACTAAGTCGCCTTTTTTGATCTGATCAAAATTCTTGATCTCTGGACCTGCTACAAACTTAGACTCACCCTCTTTATTCTTGAAGGTAATGGTACGTGTCTTTTTGTCAATGTTGAGTACGGTACCTTCATACAGTTGGTAGCGGTTATCCACTACGGCAGCATCTATCACCATGGGCTTGCTAGCGCTAGGAGCGGCCGGCTTCGTTTGGGCTATTGCTAAGGAGGAGGCCAATAAGGCGGCAATCGCTAGCGAAATGGATGTGAATTTGATATTCATTATTTTCCTTTTAAAAAAGCATCTTCTGGGAGGATATTAGCTCACTTTTAGCATTTATAAGCCCTCCAAGGGGCTAATTATGGGTTAGGAGTGCAGCCCCCAACTTTGATAAGATCATTGTTTGATTCTGAAACCCTAAGGAGGGTATGAAATGCCTCAATTTGCTGCAAATTTAACAATGCTTTTTACAGAGACCCCATTCTTAGATCGGTTTGAAAAAGCCCACAATTCTGGATTTAAGGCGGTTGAGTTTCTCTTCCCTTATCCATTTGCAGCTAGCGAAATTCAAAAAAAGTTAGATCAGTATGGCTTAAAGCTCGTTCTTCATAATTTACCTGCTGGAGATTGGGATGCTGGCGAGCGTGGAATTGCATGTCATCCAGATCGAGTTGAGGAATTTCGCGCGGGCGTTACTAAGGCAATTGAATACGCTAAGGCCTTAGGCGTACCACAACTCAATTGCCTGGCAGGTAAAGCTCCAGCTGGAGCCGATCACAAGTTATTACACGATACCTTTGTGTCGAATCTCAGATATGCGGCAGCTGAATTAAAGAAGGTTCATTTAAAGCTTCTGATTGAACCAATCAATACTTATGACATTCCTGGCTTCTTTTTAAGTACAACCCACCAGGCCTTAGACATCATTAAAGAGGTTGGCAGTGATAACCTCTTTGTTCAATATGACATCTACCATGCCCAGCGCATGGAAGGTGAGCTTTGCAACACGATGGAAAAGAACCTTGCCAAGATTGCGCATATTCAATTAGCCGATAATCCTGGTCGTAATGAACCAGGTACGGGCGAAATTAACTATGTCCATCTGTTTAAGTTTTTAGATCGGATCGGCTACACAGGCTGGATTGGCTGTGAATATAAACCTGCAACTACTACAGAAGCTGGCTTAGGTTGGATCCAAAAGTTAAATTCATAAGATAAATCAATTACAAAAGGAAATGAAATGAGTGAGAAATTAAAACTGGGTTTTGTTGGTCTTGGAATTATGGGTGCCCCGATGGCAGGCCAACTTGTGAAAGCCGGTCATGAAGTATTTATTGCGACTAGAAGCAAGGTTCCTCAAGAGCTAGCTTCATCAGCGGCTATTCAATGCGCAAGTCCAGCTGAAGTTGCCCAAAAAGCAGACATTATTTTCACCATGGTTCCAGATACTCCTGATGTTGAAAAAGTCTTGTTTGGCGATAAAGGAGTTGCATCTGGCTTGTCCAAGGGAAAAGTGGTCGTTGATATGAGCTCTATTTCTCCAATCGCGACCAAGGAATATGCAAAAAAAATAAATGCCCTGGGTTGCGACTATCTTGATGCGCCAGTTTCCGGCGGCGAAGTCGGGGCTAAAAATGCCACGCTCTCGATCATGGTTGGTGGCGATGAGGCTGTATTTAACAAAGTAAAACCTGTACTCGATCTGATGGGCAAAAATATCAACTTGGTCGGTGGCAATGGCGATGGTCAAACTGCCAAAGTTGCGAACCAGATAATTGTGGCTTTGAATATTGAAGCTGTAGCAGAGGCCCTGGTATTTGCTTCTAAAGCGGGTGCTGATCCTGCTAAAGTTCGCCAAGCATTAATGGGTGGCTTTGCGAGCTCCAAGATTCTTGAAGTTCATGGTGAACGCATGGTTAAGCGTACGTTTGATCCTGGCTTTAGGATTGAGTTACATCAAAAAGATTTAAACCTAGCACTTAATAGTGCGCGTGCACTAGGGGTTTCACTTCCCAATACAGCTACCGCCCAAGAATTATTTAACTCTTGCTCTGCACATGGTGGTAAAGCTTGGGATCATTCAGCGATGGTGAAGGCCTTAGAAAAGCTCGCTAATTTTGAGGTTGGTCAAAAAGCCTAAGATCCCCATATGTCGTCAACCTTACTGGTATATCTGCATGGCTTTCGATCTTCCCCAAGATCCAGCAAGGCGGTGATGACAGGCGAAGCAGTAAAAGCCTTGGCAACTGCGGAAAATGCCATCGATTGGCATTGCCCGCAGTTATTGGCCTCGCCCAAAAAGAGTATGGAGCTAGTGACCGAATACATCGACCAGTCTAAGGCTGATCGTATGATTGTTATTGGGTCATCACTTGGTGGGTTTTATACAAATTATTTAGCCGAAAAATACGGCTGCAAAGCGATTGCATTAAATCCGGCAGTACGAGCAGCTAGGGAGCTTGCACCCCACGTGGGGATGATGACATCCTATGACAGTGATGAGCCTTTTGATTTTCGGACTGAATATATCGATGAGCTAAAAGCCTTACAAGTTGAGAGGATTAGCAATCCTGATCGTTACTTCTTGATTGCCGCAAAAGGTGATGAATTACTTGACTGGAGAGAGATGAGCCAGTTCTATGAGGGTGCTAAACAGCTAATTTTAGAGGGTAGCGACCATGGAATTGCCGACTATGCAGACCACCTCCCAAGGGTCTTGGAGTTTATAAGCTCTAGATGATTGATCGGTGCAAAATTCTTCTGTAAGATAGATCAAACAACTGTTGGCTTTGCCAGCGTTGAGAAAGGAGAGTTTGTGCTGAGCATCTTGAAACTAGACGCTGGTGGAATTCCCCAGGGTTGGGTTAACGCGGAAGAAGCAACCAAGCATTACGCTGATAGCAGTGTTTTATGGACTCTAGGCGATCCCATCATGAAAATGCGTGGTGGCATTTCTAGGGCAAGTGGCTTGCAATCTGTTATCGAGCTTCACTCAATCATTGCAATTAAGGGCAGCGCAAAGATTAATTTATTTGACGTTGTTCCTGTCATCACAAAACATAAACTTTTTAAGCGTGATCGTGGTCTTTGCGCTTATTGCGGTGATGTGATTCATGAAAGTCATGCTGAGGCCGAACACATCATTCCAAATAGCCGTGGTGGAAAATATTCTTGGATGAATCTCGTTATTTCTTGTAGGCCTTGCAACCAACGCAAGGGTAATCGCACTCCTGAACAGGCTGGCATGGGTTTGTTGTATACCCCTTATCTACCAAGCCTGTATGAAGATATGATCCTCAAAGGAAGAAATATTCTTGCCGACCAGATGGACTTCCTGGCTGCCAATTTGCCTAAGAATAGTCGCTTACTCGAGGGCGCCCTCTGAGTTTGGGACTGGAGCAATTTAGACTGTCTAAAAGTAGTACTCTGATACACGCAAAATCTTTGCGGATCATTCTGATTGCATTGGCCTTATCTTTACTGGGCCATCTAATTTTATTTTTTGGTATCCCTTTTTTATCTTTCGGTTCGGCGCCAGAGCTTGCCGACGAGCTCATCATCAGAACAGAGTTAAAAGCTGAGCCGCCTAAGAAAATTCAGATGGCCAAAGCGCCGAAAAAGAAAGTAAACAAAGAAACATCAAGCAATAAAGTGGAGGATTCTAAAAGCCTTGCTGTAGGAGAGCAGGGTGGAGCAAACAATCAACCAGGGGTTGCCTTCAGGCTCCCCGAGTCTGGAGTTATCTATTACGACTCTTATGTTGACGGTCAAAAGTATCAGACCGGTGAAATTGATTGGATTGTCGATGCCAGTGGCTATCGGCTCTATATCAATATTCCATATGCTTTTGTTGGCCCATTTGTTTTTGAGTCCAGAGGGTCGGTAGATGCCTACGGTATAGCCCCATCCATTTATTGGGCTCAGCGGGGCACGAAACCACCACGTTATTCACGCTTTGACAGAGATGCCAATGGAGGAGGGCAGATGTTCTTTTCAGAAAAGCCAGAGTTCACACCCGCCATCCTGCCGGGAACCCAGGATCGATTTAGCCTCATGTTTCAGTTTGCTTCTTTGTTAAATGGGGATAGCAAGATTGATGAAGCGGGCAGCATTCGATCATTGCCTGTGGTTGATTACAACACCCTAGAAATGTGGCACTTTAAGAGCTACGGAGAGACAACTTCTGAGGATATTCCTAGTCTAGGAAAATCTGTTAATCGACATTACGCCCTCATGCAGCGTGAAAATGACCCATACAAGCGCCAGGTAGATATATGGCTAGCCAAAGATCTGGAATGGCTACCGGGCAGAATTCGCTCTCTCGAGGCCAATGGCAGGGTTCTAGAGCTCGTATTTAAGCAAAAAAGCCCTATACCAGTCAGCGCCACACCTTAGGCGCTTGAACCGGAGTGTCGATTTTGCTTGGAATGGTCTAATAACGCGACCATCATTGAATACAAGGCAGCTCCAGACATCGATACAGCAAAAATGCCCGTAAATGAGATGATGATGGGCAAAACTCTCCAGTGCTCCGTTAAGGTGTAGTCGCCATACCCAACAGTTGTATACATTTCACCGGCAAAGTAGAAAGTCTGGGGATTGGTTGGGAACACCTTCAATGCTACGCAGATATAGGCCCAAGCAATGATTTCAGCAAAATGAACCGCAATAATGAGCAAAATTGCGATGAAATAGGATACAAAATTTGCCCCATAAATTCGCTTATTTTCTAGCTTTTGATCCAGCCAGTGAAACGTCCCTGCAATGGATAAAACTAACATACCGTGGACGGTCAACATAAAGCAAGCCAAAAGCAATACAAACCAGATTTCGCCATTACCCATGTCAGTATTGATTTCGCGAAATAGCGTTGCAAAACTGGGGAGGTCGGCATTACGCAGAAGGTCAATTAGGAACATAGGGAGCTAGAGAATGGACTACAGAAATATCTTATTTGACATAATAATGATTATACGCAGATAGGCTTATGAGGCTTTAGCCTTCACAGTCCCAATATAAGGCTTTTTATAGAGCTTTAACCAACGGGATCTGAGACCCTCACTGATCCAAGCCTTATCGTAAATATCTGCAATATCAATTGCAGTCAAGCCTTGCGCATTACGTATTTGTAAGTCAGCGCCTTTATCTAAAAGTAGCTTAACCAATTGTTCGTTACCGGACTGGACAGCCATCATCAACGGTGTTGTATTGCCAAGGCTCAAAGAATCTACGGTAGCTCCATTTGCGATCAAGAATTGAGCTACCTCTAGGTGGCCCTTGGCGCAGGCGTAATGCAAAGGCGTCCAACTAATGTGGTCTATCAAGGCCTTATTCTGAAGAACTAAGGTCTTTACTAGCGGCAAATTACCCTCTATGGAAGCAATCATCAGCGGCGTTTCACCACTTTTGTTCGATAAATCTACGTCAATTTTGGGATTCCCAAGGAGTAAATCAATGACATTAGTAGAACGATCTTTGATGGCCAAAATGAGCATTGGGTTGCCATTGGCATCCACGGTATTTGGATTTACGCCCTTAGCAAGCAAAGATTGGACTGTGGAAACATCGTCAAATTTTGCCGCTTTAGCAAAATCCGTGATCTGACCACTGGTTTGGGCAAAGGAAAATGGGCTAAACAACAATATTAAGATTAATAAAGCCCGATATATATTAAGATTTAATCTCATGAATAACTTCTATCTATATGAAAACATTGAAAGAAATTATTTGAAGTACGCTCCGCGAGTTCTTCAATTGGGATGCCTTTGAGATTAGCGATGAATTGCCCAACTTTAGCAACCCAAGCAGGCTCGTTGATCTTGCCACGATATGGAATGGGCGCCAAATATGGAGAATCTGTTTCAATCAGCATCCTGTCTAGCGGAACCTCTTTGCAGGTTGCCTGAAGCTCTTTAGCGCTTTTAAAGGTGACAATCCCTGAAAAGGAGATATAAAAGCCCATGTCCATGGCTGCTTTAGCCATTTCTAGGCTTTCAGTAAAACAATGCATCACCCCGCCAATTTGATCGGCACCCTCTTCTTTTAGGATCCTGATCGTATCCTCAGATGCTGACCGTGTATGGATAATCAAAGGCTTTTTACAAGCTATTGCAGCTCTAATGTGGGTTCTAAAGCGCTCACGTTGCCATTCCATAGATTCATAGGAGCGATCGCCCATCCGGTAATAGTCGAGACCAGTTTCCCCAATTGCAATGATCTTAGGATGTTTTAAGGCAGTTTCCACCAGAAAGTCATAACTGGGCTCCGGAGTGTCCTCATAGTCTGGATGAACCCCAACAGAAGCGTATAGATGAGAATGCTCCTGAGCAAGCTTCAACACATTCGGAAAGTCTGGCAGGTCCACTGATACGCACAAGGCATTGCTAACCTGAGAAGCCTTCATATTCGCAAGCACCTCGGGCAAGCGAGATTGAAATTCTGGGAAATCGAGATGGCAATGGGAGTCTATGAACATGACTCGCTATTTTAGACTGCCTGACTCTAAATTAATTCTCAAAGACTTGTTGATACTGAGATAGCAAGGCTTCTAACTGCACTCGGTTAGCCAAGGGGTGATTTTCATGACGGCGGGCCTGAACCAATAGCTTCCAAAAATGATGAAGTTTGGGGATCCTCACAGTTTGAGATAAGCCTTTAAGCGTTGAAAGATGCTTTGGGTAATAACGGGGTTGGCCACCCTGTGCAACGGTTTGTAAGTCTGAAGTCCAGCGCTGCATTGCTGCCAATAAATAGCTGTATTGCGACTTGTGCGTCTTTTCAGCTGCATCTAACCAATTAATGCGCGCGCCTTGTGTCATAGATTGAAGTAAATAACGTGAGGCCTGTATGGCAATGCTTAATTCGTCTTTCTCATCCTGATTATTTCTTGCGAGCAAAGAATCTAAGACGGAGTATGGTGCACCACCCTGCTCATCGTAAATAGTTTCAATATCAGCATCACTGACTTTAAGCCCATTTATTTTCTGTAGTTGTGTACGTAACCATGCCAGACCTTGCTCACGATCTGGGCGTGGCGCAGTCAATAAGCGACAACGGGAACGAATGGTTGGTAGAACACGATCTAGTCGATCGGCTAACAAAATAAAAATAGTATTTGCGGGGGGCTCTTCTAAGGATTTGAGTAAGGTGTTAGCCGAATCAGAGCGTAGCATCTCTAGTGGATAAATCAGAATCACACGATTTCCGCCTCGATGCGATCCAATAGAAAGACTTTCGATGGCGCTACGAGTCTCTTCTATAGAGATGTTTTTCTTTTCTTTCTTTTCGCTAGCCTCACTATCTGCATCATCTCGCGTTACCTTACCTTTCTTTGGAGCGTCATCACTCTCATAGTCGGCATGGGGCAATAACCTGCGGTGTGTCTCTGGAACTAGAGGAATTAAGTCAGGATGATTGCCTGTATTGAACCAATGGCAGGCCTCGCATTGATTGCAAGGGCGTCGGGCTTGATTGGCGCTCTCGCATAACAGAGACTTTGTAAGCTCAAGGGCAAATGCAAACTTGCCGATGCCAGATTGACCGTGCAATAAAACTGCATTCGGAAAATTGGAAAAATCTAGCTGATCCCATAGCGTTTGTAACCAAGGTGCTACAGACTTTTCTTGTTCGGAAAACATGAGGTCACTCATCTAGATTTTGAATTCCAGATTTTTTAAGTTATTCCAAATAAGTTCTGGTGTTAATGTGGCATCTACTAGGTAAAAACGTTTTGGATCTTCTTTGGCACGACGCAAATACTCTTGACGTACTTTTTCAAAGAAATTTAAATCCATTTTTTCAAATTTATCTGGCGTACGTACTTTAGAACGACGTGCCTCCGCAACTTCGCCTGGTAGATCAAATAGAATTGTGAGATTAGGCTGAAGCAAGACTCCGTGAGCTCGACCTTGTACCCAACGCTCAAGTTCATTTAATTTAGCAAGACTTAAGCCCCGCCCTCCTCCTTGATAAGCAAAGCTGGCATCTGTAAAGCGATCTGAAATCACAATCTTTCCAGCTTCTAGGGCAGGTTCAATGACTTGTGCGATATGTTCACGACGTGCGGCAAACATTAATAGAGCTTCAGTCTCTAAATTCATTGGGGCATCTAATAAAAGCACCCTGAGTTGTTCACCTAAAGGCGTGCCACCAGGCTCGCGAGTCATTACCACCTTACGGTCAAGGTAACGCTCTTGAATCAGTTTTTGAAATGATTCAATATGAGTGCTCTTTCCTGCACCATCGATGCCTTCGAAGCTAATGAAATATCCCGGATACATTGATGTCATATGAAAGTGAATCGAATTATTGAGTTGCCGAGCTTAGCTTGCGCTGATATTTATTGACTGCTGCCTCATGTTCGCTAAGGCCCTCAGAAAAGTAACTGCTTCCGTCACCCTTAGCCACAAAGAATAAGGCATTACTCTTAGCAGGATGAATGGCTGCCAAGATTGACTCCTTGCTCGGCATAGCGATGGGGGTTGGGGGTAATCCTTTGCGCATATAGGTATTGTAGGGACTGTCTTTGCGAAGGTCTGCTTTACGTAAATTACCGTCAAATTTAGGGCCAATGCCATAGATTACCGTAGGATCTGTCTGCAACATCATGTCCTTGTATAAGCGATTAGTGAAGACAGCCGCAACCAAACCCCTATCGCTTATGCGCCCAGTCTCCTTCTCAACTATCGATGCAAGTATCAGAAGCTCATAAGGTGTTTTCAAAGGTGAATTTGCCTCTTTTTGAGTCCAAGCGTTGGTAAGGTGTTTTTGCATGGCCTGTGAAGCCCTGCGGTAGATTTCTATATCAGACTCATCTGGATCGAAGATATAGGTATCTGGCAGAAAAATACCTTCAAGTCCCGGGTAACTCAGATGAAGCTTTTGCAGCATTTCTTTAGGGCTCATATTTTTGGACTCATGAAGCAAGGCTGGATGAGAATCAACCAATTGTCTAACTTGCCAGACTGTCATGCCAGGAACAATGGCAATACTCTCCTTGACTCTATCGCCCCGTGCAATTTGGAGAATAATTGCGCCTAAGCTTGCTCTTATTGGCAATAGATAAGTTCCTGGCTTTAATTTAGAGCTAACAAACAAGGCTCTTGCACTAATCTGAAAGAAGACAGAGGGTGTAGAGAGGCCTTGTTCCTGAAGTTGCACAGAGATGCTCAAGACCCCCGACCCAGGTCTAATTTTGACTCTATACGTAGACGAATCTGCACTATTCGGAGTAGATGGAACAACTGGCCATAAAAAAATACTGCCATAGGCGATGCTAATCATTGCAATCAATCCATATAGCCAGGTTGTGAATCGTTGACTATGTGACTTCTTTTTAAAAAAACGTCTGCTTCCCTGATTTTTTCTTCTCATCAGGCTATGATAAAAGGGTCATGACCAACAAACCCCAAAACACACCAAAACACGTAAGTTTGTCCCAATGGGGCTTAATCCTTGTAGAAGGCGCTGATGCTGCCAGTTTTTTACAAAATCAGCTGAGCAATACTGTTTTGGGCTTGAGGCGTACCTTTGCACCGCAAGTAGCGCAAACATTTGAGGCAGTTAGATTGGTCGGATATTGCAGTCCAAAAGGAAGATTACTAGCCAGTGCGTGGCTTGGCCTATTTCCTGAGGATACAAATGCACAAGATCGTTTTGCATTATTTATTTCTAAAGACCTTGCAGCCTCTACAGCCAAGCGTTTAGCGATGTTTGTATTGCGTTCCAAAGTAAAAGTAATTGATGCTTCGTCTGAATGGAGTATTTCTGGTTACTGTTGTCATGATAGTGATATTGGAGAGCTCAAGATAGAGACTGGTCAAATTAGCTTACGCCTACCCGACGTCTTGGCAAATCATCAAACCTATGCGCGCGTATTGATCGCATCAAACAATGACAGGTCGCAGGAAAAATTGAGTGATGATTCTGTGCAATGGAACCATCTTGAAGTAATGAGCGCAATTCCAAGAATTGTTTTAGCAACACAAGAGCAATTTGTACCGCAAATGATTAACTTTGAATCTGTTGCAGGGGTGGACTTTAAAAAAGGTTGTTATCCAGGGCAAGAGATCGTGGCCCGCAGTCAATACCGGGGAGCCATTAAGCGACGCCTGCAATTAGCCCATGCTGCCCAGAATCTCATTGGGGATCAATCCACAGCCCCAGGAGTAGAGCTTTTTCACTCCAATGACCCATCCCAACCTGCTGGCTTGGTAGTTCTAGCATCCCCCTCACCTGCAGACCTCAATAGAATCGACCTCCAGGTAGAGTGCAAACTGGAGGCGCTCGAAAATGGGGAAATCCATTTAGGTAGTGCTCAAGGACCTGTGTTAAAAATAGATTCATTGCCTTACCCTTTAATTGAAATCTAGGATTCATTGCTGATATGTGCCTCATCCTTTTTGCCTGGAAATCACACCCAGACTATCCTTTGGTAGTAGCGGCTAATCGCGATGAATTTTATGAGCGTGACACTGAAGGCGTTTCTTGGTGGCCTGAGCACCCGCATGTTTTAGCTGGCAGAGATCGGGCCGATGTTTTAGGAAGCCCAGGAACATGGCTAGGTTTTACCAAGACTGGTAAATTTGCTGCCCTGACCAATGTCAGAGCTCCTAGTGAAAAAAATCCTGATTCAAGAACGCGTGGCGAACTCTCTTTAATGTATCTTTCTGGCAAAGAACGTCCATCTCACTTCATCCAAGAAAATGTAAAGCGCTTTCAAAATTACAATGGCTTTAATCTTTTGATGGCAGACCTTAGCAATCCTGAGAATGCCGAGATGCATTGGGTCAGTAATCGCATGATGATGGGCCAAAATATTCGCCCACGTAAAATCTTTCCCCATCAGCCCTTGGATGCTGGTGTTTACGGTCTTTCCAATGCCATGCTAGACACGCCATGGCCTAAAGTAAATCACCGCGTAGCTGCCTTTGCACAAACGCTGGCGATGGATAGCGGCCAACTAAAGAATGCAGACCAATATCTGAAGCTTTTGGCTGATACGCATCACGCAAGTGACCATGAGCTACCGAACACAGGTGTTAGTCGCGAATGGGAAAAAGCGCTTTCACCTGCCTTCATCAAAACTGAAACCTATGGGACGCGTTCAAGCACCGTGCTACGAGTACGTAAAGATGGTCAATTTGAAATGGTTGAGCGCCGCTTTGATGCCACTGGTACAGTTGGCCATGATGTAATTACTGGTGCGCTAAGCGCTGCACCTGGCTCTAACCTTTCGGTTTAATTCTCAATCATTCGTCTCGCCACGTACGTCATCATTAATAACGCGGCTGCCATCAGCATTGCGAGTTGCTAAACGCTTTAGGTATTTAAATGTCCCGGTTGCCATACAACAAATCTCGCCTTGATCGTTGTAAAGCTTAGCTTCACAGAAGGCCATAGTCGCCGTACTGCGCACCGTATCCGCTTTGACACGTAAAACCCCGTTGGCAGCCTGCATAAAGTTGTTTTTCAACTCAATGGTGACAACACTTCGGTCGCCAGGATCTCCGGATCTAGCTGCTACAGCCATTGCTACATCCATCAGTGTGAGCAGAACACCGCCATGGGCAACCGCCCAGGTATTGGTATGCTCGGGCTTTAAGGCTAGCAAGATCTCGCCTTTGCCCATCTCTGCGCTTAAGCAACGGACGCCAAGTAACTTCAAAAAGGGGACATTTAACTCTTCACCCAAATTAGCAAGCTGAGTTTGGGGATTTATCTGGACTTGTTTATTCATAAGCTGATTTTAGTAGCTCAAACGCCATTTGGGAAATCCACCTAGAATAGTTCCTATGGCCTTTACTTTAACCGGCGATGACGCCATCCAAGAACTGCAACCAAGCCCTATTCCAGAGCCTTACTGGGTAGCTTTTTCATCATCGGTAGCAAAAGCACTCAAGATACCGCTAAACAATGATGGCTATCCGCAAGATCAGACTTGGCTAAATGTTTTAGCCGGCAATAGTTTGGAAACCCAATCCCAGAAATTTTCTAACCCGATTTCGACCGTGTATAGCGGACATCAATTTGGCGTATGGGCGGGACAGCTCGGTGATGGCAGAGCGATCCTCTTGGGCGATATTGCTGACCAAGAATTACAACTCAAAGGTGCAGGCAAAACACGCTACTCTCGCATGGGCGATGGTAGAGCTGTTCTGCGCTCCTCTATTCGCGAATTTTTATGCAGTGAAGCTATGCATGCTTTAGGCATACCTTCCAGCAGAGCGTTATCTATTGTTGGCTCTAAGCTACCCGTCCTTCGAGAGACTCTGGAAACTGCTGCAGTATGCGCTCGTATAGCACCAAGTTTTATACGTGTTGGCCACTTTGAGCATTTCGCTTCAATACAGAATATTGTTCGTCTAAAAGAGCTCGCTGATTTACTAATAGAGCAACATTATCCAGAATGTCGCAACATTAAAGATCTTTACATAGATTTATTTCAAAAAATATGTGCGCGCAATGCAAAGCTTGTGGCCCAGTGGCAAGCTATTGGCTTTTGTCATGGAGTTCTCAACAGCGATAACATCAGCGCCTTAGGCCTTACGATTGACTATGGCCCATTCGGGTTTTTGGATCAATTTCAAATGGACCACATATGCAATCACAGCGATCAAGGGGGTCGCTATGCCTATCATCGCCAACCCCAAATCATGCATTGGAATATGGCCTGCTTAGCAAGCGCCTTTATTCCTTTGCTGGAATTAGATCATTCTGAAGAAGAGGCCCAAAAGCTACTCACTGATGCGCTAGGTGAATTTCCAGCGATCTATGGTCAAGCTTGGCAAACTCTATTTAGGCAAAAGCTAGGTCTTAGTACTGTGCAAGATGATGATATTCAATTGATCGAGAGACTTCTACAAGTAATGCATGACTCAAGAGTTGACTTTACGACGCTATTTCGGGATCTTGCAAACGTTAATACAAGTAAGCCCATCAGCGCAATCAAGTTACGCAATGATTTCCTCGATCGTGATGCCATTGATCAATGGCTTGCTGATTACATCGATCGCTTAAAGGCAGAATCTAGCCTCGATGCTGATCGTCGACAAAAAATGAACGCAGTAAATCCAAAATACATCTTACGCAATCATCTGGCTCAAGCTGCTATTGAAATGGCACAGCGCCAGGACTTTTCTGAAATAGCCAAACTCTTGACAATTTTAGAGAGGCCCTTTGATGAACAGGAGCAGTACCAGGAGTACGCAGCTCCTCCGCCACCAGATTTAGAATCAATTGAAGTTAGCTGCTCTTCTTAATCCCTCACCTTATTTAGCATTTAACTCGAAGGAGTTCGCATGAAAAAAACAAACCAGGAATATAAAAAAATACTCAGTGATATTGAGTATCGCGTTACTAGAGAAGCCGCAACTGAAAGACCTTTTACTGGAAAGTACTGGGATCATTGGGATCAAGGTAGATATACCTGTGTTTGCTGCAATACCCCACTCTTTCTCTCGGAAACTAAATTTGATGCCGGCTGTGGTTGGCCCAGTTATAACAAACCTGAGGAAGAGTCAGCCATTAAGGAAATTAAAGATGTTAGCCATGGCATGATTCGAACTGAAGTGCGATGCGCCAACTGCGATGCCCATTTGGGGCATGTCTTTGATGATGGCCCAAACCCCACTGGTTTGCGCTATTGCATTAACTCTGCATCCTTGAGCTTTGAGCCTAGCACCAATGCAAAGCCCACGAACGAGTCTTAATTACAGAGCTAACTATCAAATAGTTGGATAATCATCTCTTATGAAATTTTTATTCGATCTATTCCCCATCATTCTCTTTTTTATCGCCTTCAAATTTGGTGATATCTATACAGCTACGATTGTTGCCATGGTTGCCACCATTGGACAAATTCTGTGGGTTTACTATCGCCACCGCAAGATCGATGCAATGCAATGGATTAGCTTGGTCATGATTCTGGTATTTGGTAGCCTGACGATTTTTTTGCATGACAAGACCTTCATTCAGCTAAAACCGACCGCACTCTACTGGCTGTTTTCAGGCGCTTTATTTATTAGCGCCCAATTTTTCAGAAAAAATTGGATACATGTCCTCATGGGTAAGCAGGTAACCCTAAAAGCTGAAAATTCCCATTCAGTTTGGCATCGTCTTAATATGGCATGGGCTGCATTCTTCTTTTTGATGGGTGTGCTCAATCTCTATATCGCTTTTGAATACTCAGAAGAAACTTGGGTCAACTTTAAACTCTTTGGTAGTACAGGCTTATTGGTGGCCTTTGTTATTGCTCAAGGTGTTTGGCTATCACGCCATATGGAGCATCCTTCTGAATGAACATTAACCAAACGCGTATTATGCTTTTTGAGCAAGACCTGCATAAAGCATTTGCAATTGATCATCTTCAAATTGAAGATGAAAGTCACCTGCATGCTGGTCATGCTGGAGCAGCAAGTGGTGGCGGTCACTTTAAGTTAACTATCGTTGCCCCAGAATTTAAGGGCTTAAGCTTGGTAGCCAGACATCGTGCGGTCTACGCTGCCTTAAGTCGCCATATTCCAATAGAGATTCATGCCTTAACCATTAACGCTATAGCGCCTGGAGAGACTGGTGCTTGAGGCTGCTTTACACTGAGGCAGCACCCATTACCTAACCATTTTGACAACCAATCCTATTCATTTCTAAACTATGTATAAACCACAAGCACTCTTCATTGCTAGTCTTTTTGCTGTTTTCTTATCGACTAATGCAGTAGCTCAGAATGCCGTTATCGTTAATGGCAAAGCAATTCCTAAATCCCAATTAGACAAGTTGGTAGAAAAAACAGGTAAGCCAGATAACCCGCAAGTGAGAGATCAAGCCCGTGAGATGCTGATAACGCGCGAACTGATTTTGCAAGAAGCAGATAAGCGCGGAGTCATCCAAAAAGAATCTGTGCGCGATCAGTTAGAGCAATCTCGCGTAGGTGTTTTGGTGGCGGCTGTATTTGAGGATTTTGTGGAACGCGAAGGTGTTTCTGATGCCGAACTCAAAGCCGCCTATGAAAATATAAAAGATGAGTACACCGGCAAGGAATATCACGTTGAACATATTCTGGTAGAGAAAGAATCAGATGCTAAAGCAATCATTGCCCAGCTAAAGGCTGGCGCTAATTTTGAAGATATCGCCAAAGCTAAATCTAAAGATCCGGGCTCAGCCAAGAATGGTGGCGACCTAGGTTGGGTTTCTGATAAATCTCTAGTTCCCGAGTTTTCAAAGGCCATGGTGCAACTGAAAAACGGTCAAATTACTGATAAGCCAGTGAAATCTCAATTTGGATATCACATTATCAAAACGATAGATTCTCGCGAAGCCAAGGCTCCCAGCTTTGATGAAATGAAAGATCAACTCAAACAAATGATCATGGCTGATCAGAATTGGCAAAAAGCAAAGTTCTCAGAAATGATGCAAAAGCTTCGCGCTAAAGCAAAAATTCAATAAGTAGACTTCGCCCTACTCTCTTGAGTAACGGCGTGGCCTCAGTTTTTGAATCGCTGCGCCAGCCAAGGCGCAGGCAAATGCTGACATGACAAAGACATCACGTGGTTGGGATAACTCCCAAATCCAGCCTGCGCATAATCCCCCCAAAGTACCACCTAAGCCATAAGATACAGTAGCCATGAGGGCTTGCCCTCTAGCCTGCAAGGGTCCTGCAAACCAGCGTTGGAGTAATTTAGTTGCTGCGCTGTGGTGAGCTGCAAACGTGCCGGCATGCAGAAGTTGTGCAAAGATCAAAACCGATGTGCTTGGCAGAAAAGCGATCAAGATAAAGCGTATAACCCCCACCCCAAAGGCTACTTGAAGCACAATTTCGGCATCTAAGCGACTAAGCACTTTACTTTGGAAGTAAAAGAAAATAACTTCTGCAAATACGCCTATGGCCCAGAAGAGCCCGATTTGAAATTTATCGTAACCCAGATTGGCAAGATAGAGAGAGTAAAAAACATATAGTGCTGCATGAGCAAATACCATGAAGAAGCCAGAAATCAAAAACCAACGAACATCAGGATTTAAAAGTACGACTAACAACTCGCCCTTCACCATTTTGCGACGCTCCATCTTAGGCTCATGGAGTAAGAAGGTTACTAAAGCTAGTGATAGTAAGACGACTGTGCCTACGGTGGGATAAAGTTCGATTGACTTACGTTGAAAGAGCTCACCGGCTGCCAGTACCATGAAAATGAAGCCTAGAGAACCCCAAAGACGCAGGCGCCCATAGCGTTTATCAAAAGAATTGTCTTTAAATAAAGCATGTACGGTTGCAGATTCGCCAAGTGGCATCAAGCTACTTAGAATGGTATGCAGCACAAACATCCAGATAAAAAAGCTAATATAGCTTTCTAGAAAGTAAATAAATAAAAATACAAATGCGGCAAAACAGGCGCAAAACCGAATAATCCCAACTCGATTAGATAAAAAGTCTGAGAGCCACCCCCAAGAGAAAGGCCCAACAATACGGGTAATCTGCAGCATCGACATGAGGACTGCAATTTGAATCACACTAAAGCCACGGTCTAAAAAAAATAGGCTAGCGTATGGCGAGACTAAACCAACATAAGCAAAATATAAAAAGAAAAAGGACCCGAAGGCCCAGCGAAGAGAAGGCGTCATCTCAATATAGCCATTAATCTACATCTGATCCAGGGCGAGATGCGGAAATAGGTTTGGTTGCTACCTTGACGTCAGCACATTGTGCGCGATGCCGCATAGCGTGATCCATTACTACTAATGCCAACATCGCCTCAGCTATTGGCGTAGCACGAATCCCCACACAAGGATCATGACGACCTTTAGTTTGAACAGTAATGGACTTGCCGTCCAAGTCAATCGATTGCTTCTCACTCATGATGCTAGAGGTAGGTTTAATGGCAATAGAAACTCGTAGATCTTGACCGCTACTAATGCCCCCCAAGGTACCACCAGCATTATTACTAGCAAAGCCATTGGGATGCATTTCATCGCCATGCTCGCTACCACGCTGAGCTACAGATTTGAAGCCAGCACCGATCTCAACACCTTTCACGGCATTTATACCCATCATCGCATGCGCAATGTCAGCATCCAATTTATCAAAGAGCGGCTCACCTAGACCAATTGGGACATTACGTGCACGCACCTCAATGCGTGCACCACAAGAATCCCCTGCTTTACGCAGCTCATCCATATACTCCTCAAGCTGAGGAATGATGTCAGCGTTAGCAGCAAAAAATGGATTTTTCTCTACTTGAGAAAGATCTTTAAATGGGATTTGCACATTGCCCAGCTGGCTCATATAGCCATAAAACTCTGTGCCGTATTTTTCACGCAGCCATTTTTTTGCAATCGCAGCGGCTGCAACTACAGGCGCAGTTAAGCGCGCAGAAGATCGACCACCACCGCGTGGATCACGAAAGCCATACTTATGGTGATAAGCGTAATCAGCATGACCAGGACGAAAGGTTTGCAAGATATCGCTATAGTCTTGGCTGCGTTGGTCAGTATTACGTATTAGAAGAGCAATTGGTGCGCCCGTAGTTTTGCCCTCGAAGACGCCAGACAAAATCTCAACGCGATCTTCTTCTTTGCGCTGAGTAACATGACGGGATGTGCCTGGCTTACGACGATCTAAGTCTAATTGAAGATCAGCCTCGGATAAAAGCATACCTGGCGGACAGCCATCGACCACCGCCCCAATTGCGGGACCGTGAGATTCACCAAAAGTGGTAACAGTAAAGAGGAGGCCTAAAGTATTTCCTGACATAACTACATTATGTCATTTGTCAGGAATATCAGCTTAAAACAAGCAGTTAGGGGCTAGTTAGCAGCCTTTTCAGTGTCTTCTGGCCAATCGCGAATGTAGGCTTTGAGCATCGTATTTTCGAAGTCTTGGGCCTCGACGACGGACTTGGCAACATCGTAAAAAGAAATGACACCCATCAACATTTTTTGATCGACCACTGGTAGATAGCGGGCGTGATCCACTAACATCATGCGACGGACTTCATCAATTTCAGTTTCCATATTGCAAGTCAGTGGCTTCTGATTCATGACAGCACTTACATGGAGACCGTCTAGCTTTCCATGGTGTGTTGCTAATGCTGCGATCACTTCACGGAAAGTGAGAATACCAACCAGTTTATCGTAGACCATGACAACTAAAGAACCTATGTCATGCTCACTCATGACCAATACTGCTGTTTGGAGTGGAGTTTCAGGGGCAACAGTAAATAAGGTGCTACCCTTTACACGCAATATGTCACGAACTTTCATCTAGCCTCCAGAAAGAATACAAAAGCGGTAGTGATAGCTTCAATATATTCCCTAGCGCTCTTCCAATCAAGGACAAAAGAGGCTCTTTTAGTAACGAATAACCCTAATGACGCCGCTACGAATATTGGGTAAATTGGCTACCAAGATCGCTCCAGCCAGAGTTATCCACCAGGTCATGTAGATCCAGAGTAAACCTAAGGGGAAGATGGCAAAGGCGCCGTAGACAGTCTTGTAAAAAGGAGTGTGACTTAGGAAGATGGCATAGCCAAATTTCATCAGCTCAAAACTGATAGCTGCAAACAAGGCACCCGAAAAGGCATCTGCCCACAATATCTTTGAATAAGGCAAGACTTTGTAGACAACTGTATAAACAGCAATTGCTAAAAAAATTGGTGCAATCGCTGCAATCAATTGGAAACCAAAAGAGATTGCTTTAATCCAACCTTCTGAGGCACTAAATAAAACACCACTTAGGTAGATGCCTACGCCTAAAAGTACAGGGCCTAAAAAAGTTGCTGTGCTATAGATGACGACTTTTTTTAACAAAGGCCGTCTCTGTTGTACTTTGAAGATTTGGTTAAATGCAGCCTCGATCACTGCCAATGTCATGATAGTAGTAATCACCAAGCCAATTAAGCCAAGGTAAGTTAATCCCCGTGCTTTTGATGAAAACTGATCCAAATAGGTAAATACTTGTTGATTCAAACCACCGGGCATTGAGGTATCTAATAACCAAGTTCTAAAGGCATTTTTTACTTGGATAACACTGGGCAGATAGCCAATTAAAATGCTGCCAATGGTGAGCATTGGCACTAAAGATAAAGTAGTTGTAAAGGCTAGGCTGGCGGCAATCTGATTTAGATTCAGGCCGCGATTACGCTCCCAGAGCTGTTTGCCCAGAGCAAGCCATAATTGGGGGTTACGAATAAGACGCATCGCCGTATCATAAGAGAATATGAGCCAACCTGAAATTTTAGTTTTGTACTACTCCCGTTACGGGGCCACCAAGGATCTAGCCCGCCTAATAGCTGAGGGCATAGAAAGCGTTCCGGGGGTGAGCGCTCGTCTTAGAACGGTTCCTGCAATCTCTGCAGTTTGTGAGGCCACAGAAGCTACCGTGCCCAATGAAGGTGCGCCCTATGCTGAATACTCAGATCTGCAAGAGTGTATCGGCTTAGCCCTTGGCTCCCCTACTCGCTTTGGCAATATGGCCGCCCCCATGAAATATTTTTGGGACGGAAGCTCATCCGAATGGCTCAATGGCGCTTTAATCGGAAAGCCAGCTTGTGTTTTCACCAGCACAGGCAGCATACACGGGGGACAAGAAAGCACCCTGCTCACAATGATGATTCCTCTTCTACATCATGGCATGGTCATTGTAGGTCTGCCATATAGTGAGCCTGATTTGATGTCTACTAATACAGGTGGCAGTCCTTACGGCGTAACTCACTTAGCCCACGCAGATGGTCGAGCCCCTATTAGCCCTGAAGAGCAGCGTTTAGCAAAAGCCCAAGGTAAGCGCTTAGCAGAAACTGCTCTCAAGCTTTTGCAGAAAAAGTAAGCAAGATGTTTAAAGGCTTACTCGAAAAAAATCCATACCAACTATTGGCGACCGCAGCCTTTGTTGATTTATTTATTCTATGCGTATGCTGGGAATGGTTTATTTCTCCGCTTCGCCCTGGCGGTTCATGGCTGATGCTCAAAGGCATACCATTACTCTTTGCGATTCCAGGCTTATGGAAAGGCAAGGTCTACACCATGCAATGGGCATCGATGTTGATTCTCCTGTACATCACCGAAGGATTAGTTCGCATTCTTGAGACTGGTGCCAATTTTTGGATGGCGCTATTAGAGACCATCATTGCTACTGTCGGCTTTGTTTGTTTGCTTTGCTATTTAAAGCCAATTAAGCAACAAGCAAAAATCTTAGCCAAACAAAAAGCTCAGGTTGAGTAATCATGCATGACCTGCTTGAACAATTTAGCGCAGTACTTGGCAAGCAATATGTTCTTACTGAAGATCAGGATAAAGCACCCTACCTTACAGATTGGCGCAAACGTTATAGCGGTAAAGCATTAGCAGTCCTTCTACCAAAAACAACTAATGAAGTCGCGAAGCTTGTGAAGATTTGCGCTGCTAATCATGTTGTGATTGTTCCGCAAGGTGGTCATACCGGATTTTGCGGTGGTGCTACGCCAGACAATAGTGGTAAGCAAGTTATTCTCAATCTTAAGCGTATGAATCAAATTCGTGAGATTGATACCGCTAACCAAACGATTTCGCTCGAAGCGGGATGTATTTTGCAGGCTATTCAAGAAAAAGCGGCGGCCCAAGATTTTTTGTTTCCGCTTAGTCTTGGCGCTGAAGGTAGCTGCATGATTGGTGGTAACTTAGCTACCAATGCTGGCGGCACAAATGTACTTCGCTACGGCAATACCCGAGACCTTTGTTTGGGGCTTGAGGTTGTTACTGCTCAAGGTGAAATCTGGAATGGTATGAAAGGTTTGCGCAAAGACAATACAGGTTATGATTTACGCGACCTATTTATTGGCTCCGAAGGCACCCTAGGCATCATTACTGCAGCGGTCATGAAACTCTATCCATTGCCGATCTCCCAATGGACCACGCTAGTTGCTACTGAGAATATTGCATCAACCATTGCTCTGCTAACTCTATTTCAAAAGCGTGCAACCTCATTGCTTACTGGTTTTGAGATGATGACGCAGGAATCATTAGCCCTAAATGAAAAACATTTTCCACAGTTAGCTAACCCGTTAAAAGGCAATCCACCCTTCACCATATTAATTGAGCTTTCTGATCACGAGAGTGAAGAGCATGTTCGAAAATTACTTGGAACTATCCTCGAAGAAGCTTTCACAACGAATCTCATTAGTGATGCCGTAATCGCTAATAATCTGAGTCAGGCAAATACCTTTTGGCATATGCGTGAGCATATTACCCTGGCACAAGCTGAAGAAGGCGCTAATCTAAAGCATGACATCACGATTCCGCTTTCTTCATTAGAAAACTTTATTTTGGAAACTGATGCCCTGATCAGACAAAAGTTCCCAGGCGTACGGATCATTAATTTTGGTCATTTGGGCGATGGCAACCTTCACTACAACATTGCCGCGCCTATTGGAATTGACCCAAAGGAGTTCAATCATCTTCATGAAAAACCGATTCAGGAGCTGGTTTATGCCCAAGTTGAGCGCTGCCAAGGCTCCATATCTGCAGAACATGGGGTTGGACAGCTCAAATTGGCGGATTTAAGAGCTCACAAGGGTGAGGTTGCGCACCAACTGATGAAGTCCTTAAAAAGGGCTCTAGACCCCCAAAATACCCTTAATCCCCATAAAGTCGTCTCAATTTGAGGGTTTTGCCCCTATTACCCTTAAGTAATTTGTTAAATATTTCGTAATTCTTGTCATCCCCACCCAATTCTGGAGCGTTGTATGCTCATGGAGGTGACAAATATGTCAACAAGACTCAAACGCTGGGCCCGCGCAATTCAACAAATCGATCTGTCTAAAAGGACGCCTGAAGTCGCTATTGGCTATCTGGACAATAAATATCGCGATATCGCGTGGCGTTATATCCGCATTCTAGGCTTTGAACGCACTATCAGCTTCATGGCTAGCAATAACTTTCATCCAGAGTAATTATTAGTAAAAAACCCTAAATAATTCAGTTATTTAGGGTTTTTTTACGTCTATTGAGCTTGAAAAATTTAATTGCTTTTGGCCTTTAGCGCCTCTTCAAGCTGATTAATCTTATTTTGCATTGCACTTAACTTGGCATTTAAGGCGCCCACATTCAGGAACGTCTCATCGGCCACTGGTGCTTTTAAGTTATTCCCCCAGCCAAGCCAGGCTGAGTCATAAACCTTCACCTTTTTAAAACCTAGGTTTTTCAAGACAACTGCTGTTTCAGCAGCACGTACACCACTTTGGCAATAGACAACCGTTTCTTTATCTGGGTCTAAGTTTGAATAAAGCTTTTTGAGGTCTGCTTCATTCTTCAGAGACATGCCGGAATTATTATCTACCTGTTTCTTGCCAAGCTTAATTGCGGTAGCGGGATCTTGCCAGTTATCTTCGAAGGGAATATTGACCGAATTCGGAATGTGGCCACCCCGAATAGCACGAACATCTTTGCCTGAATGTTCATCAGCAGTCCTCACATCCAAAATCTGTACAGATTTAGATTGAGCAAGTTTGAGCATTTCTTCATTAGATACCACCAACTGAGTTTGGGGTACGAGAGTTACTGATACAGGTGGGCAAGTTTGACGCTCCTTCTGAATCGGTAATCCAGCAGATTTCCAGCCCTCATAGCCATCGTGATAAACCTGAGCCTGCTTGCCACCAAAGTATTGAACGGTATATAAGCCAAAATAAGCATAGGGATTGCCACGGGCACCATAGACAACAATGTCACGATTAACACTCAAGCCAGCATCATTAAAGATTTTTTGTATCTTTTCCGTAGCAATATAGTCTTCCTTATTGGGGTCCCTCAAAACACTCCCTACCTCACCAATATTGATTGCCCCTGGTATATGCCCCTCTAGAAAACTTTTCTCATCACGGACATCCCAAACAATAGCCCCACGAGCAATCGCTTGCTGCACTTGCTCGGTATTAAGAATGGCATCATTTTTCTGAGCCTGTACAGATATAGAAATCAATGCAGCACTGATGAGAAAAAGTTTTTTGATCAATTGATTCATGAGAGATGCTTTCAACTAGAAATGAACGATAAAAAATGAGCTTAACACTAAGACTTAAACAAAAAAGGATTGAGCCTCAGCAATGAGTTCCGTAGGGAGCTCTTCAGGAATATAGTGCCCACAAGGGATCGCTCGTCCAGAGACATCCTGAGCTACTTCTTCCCAGTCGGCTATAGGTTTAAAACATTTATTGACTAGACCATGCTCACCCCAGAGGACTCGTAATGGCATTACGAGCTTCTTTCCGGCAGCCCTATCCGCTCGATCATGAACTAGATCAATACTTGCAGCTGCTCGATAGTCTTCACACATGGCATGCATACTGAGTGGATTACTTACACCTGCAAGATATTCTGCCCAGCGCTCAGGAGAAAAAATATCAGTACCACCATGACGACCCAAATGTTTATTAATCCAAAATTGGGGGTTAGCGCCGATTAAGGTTTCTGGAACAGGTTCTGGCTGAATTAAGAAAAACCAATGCCAATAGCCTTTAGCAAACTCCATGGTCGTGTTGTCATACATTTTGAGGGTTGGTGAAATATCTAAGGCCATCAAACGCAAAACACTCTTTGGATAATCCATTGCCAAACGATGAGAGACTCTGCCACCACGATCATGCCCCAATAAGAAAAATTGCTCATGACCCAAGGCTTTCATGAGGGCGTGCTGATCTGAGGCCATCGATTTTTTGGAGTAAGTCGAATGATCTGCTTTGCCGTGGGGTTTGGAGGAAGCCCCATAACCGCGCAGATCTGAAGCTATAACTGTGAAGCTTTGTGCCAATTTAGGAGCAACAATTTCCCAAATGGCTTTGGTTTGTGGGAAACCATGAAGCAACAGGATTGGGGGGCCATTGCCGCCAACTTGGCAGGCAATTTCTATTGGACCATCATCAGATGGAATGGTAATCCTTTTTTGATCAAAACCAGGAAATACTACAGACATGCGGTATCCAATTAATTGTCAGCAACAGCTTGAATCTCGGCTACTGTCAAATATCCTTTGTTAGAAGAGTCAATGTAGCCAAAATGACTATAAATGCGTGGCATGCAACCTTTAGCTTCCTCTCGAGTAAGCTTGCCATCGTGATTGGTATCGCACTTTGCAAAGCGTTCAGCAATTTCACGATTCTTAGAAGCATTATCGGCATTAGCGCTCATTGGGAGCGCTAATAGAGAGTACGC
>CAIVXR010000153.1 GCA_903909925.1 uncultured beta proteobacterium
CAAGAAACCGTTTTCTTGCCAGAAATCTTTCACCTGGGGGTATAACTCGGTAGCCGGTTTTTCAACTACCAACCAACGACGTTCGCCATCTTTTGCAATACGCATACCTGGAATACCAGTCATGACGTTATTACGCATCTGGACTGATTTTTTCATCGCGACGTTGTACTCAGACATTGTTGCAGTGCCGTCTTGAACAATATAACGACGATCTGCCTGTGCGGTAATTAAATCGGGTGGATAAGATAAATTAGGGCCGCGCACTGCTCCGGTAGCTTTGTAATCGACAGTATCGTTACTGGCAACTGATTTACAGGAAGACAAAGCTCCAACAGCCGTGAACGCAAAACCAAATATCGCTATATATCGCCACAGTATTTGCATCAAATTCATCATATCAAGTCAGCCTGTTTTAATGCTACCTTTAAGGGTTCACGTAAAGATACGCTTAAAGGGGTTAACGGCAAGCGGATGCCGGCAGTGATCTTACCCATTTCATGGAGAGCCCATTTAACTGGGATTGGATTTGCTTCTGTAAACATTGCCTTGTGCACTGCTAGTAATTTGTATTGAATCTCACGGGTTTTTTTCACATCATCAGACATCGCAGCGATACAGAGCTCATGCATTAAGCGCGGCGCGACATTAGCTGTTACTGAAATATTGCCATTACCACCCATGAGCATCAACATTGCAGCGGTTAGATCATCCCCAGAAAATACTGAAAATTCACTATGCCCTGCACGCTTTAAGTCTGCCAACAACAAGGTGCCGCGCTCAAGATTGCCAGTTGCATCCTTGATTGCAATAATCCCTGGAACACCTGCCAAACGCACAACTGTATCGCCAGCTAAATCGGCAACGGTCCGACCAGGTACGTTATACAAAATAACTGGTAAATCGACAGACTCTGCAATTGTTTTGAAGTGGGCATACATACCCTCTTGCGTTGGTTTGTTGTAATAAGGAACAACCTGCAAACTCGCATCAGCACCAACTTTTTTAGCAAACTTGGTTAATTCAATGGCCTCGATAGTAGAGTTACCACCGGTACCTGCAATCACAGGAATACGGCCAGCGATCTGTTCTACGGTCACTCGAATTAATTCACAATGCTCTTCTACGGAAACCGTTGGAGATTCACCGCTTGTGCCAACAATGACAATCCCATCTGATCCTTCGGCTACATGCCAATCAAGCAAAGAACGCAAACTGGCGTAATCCAAACTACCATCTTCGTGCATCGGCGTAACGATTGCTGGCATGCTGCCAGAAATGCCCTTTTTACTGCTTTTAGATTGAACTGTGTTTGTCACCGAATATGCACCGATATGGACTGTCTTAACCTTGAAATTGTAACGGAATGCGGTCTTTTAACTCGCCTTTTACTGCACAAAGGCGCTGAACCATGGCTGGTTTGGGCGCATCCACATAAATATCCTCGTATGCCACGACTTTCAAGCTATGGCGGGCAGCAAAAGACAGTAATTCCCCATTATTTAAAAGGAAATTGGGGTTAGATGGTTTCCCAAATTGGCCATTCCCCTGGGCAAAGGTTTCGTAGATCAAAATGCCACCCTCTGCTATCAATTCAGGCAAACGATCAAGATGAGGGCGATATAGATAATTGGTCACCACAATGCCACTAAAGTTGAGTCCGACTAAGGGCCAGGTTTCTTGCTCAAGATTTAAGCATCTTGGAGTAATGGCCGAAGAATTTAAGGCTTCGATCGCAGATACATTCTGATCAACAGCCAAGACTGAATATCCCAAATGAGCCAATAACTGTGAATGACGCCCTGAACCACAGGCAAGATCTAGTACTAGCCCACCTTTAGGAATCAGTGGCGCAAAGCGCATCACCCAAGAGGATGGGTTCTCAATCACAACATGCGCATTAGGCAAGGCAGAAACCTTAATCGTAGTCAAGGCCCATTGCTTCGCGGACCTCACGCATCGTTTCTTGAGCGACTTTACGCGCCTTATCGCATCCATCAGCAATGATGGAACGTAAAAGACTAGGATCATCCAAATACTTCTGGGCACGCTCAAACATAGGCTGCTGTTCAGCAAGAATGGCATCGATCACTGGCTGCTTACACTCAAGGCAACCAATGCCTGCAGATTTACAGCCCTTTTGAACCCATTGCTTTGTTTCTTCATTGGAGTAGACGGTATGCAATTGCCATACTGGACAACGCGCAGGGTCACCAACGTCTGTTCTACGAACACGGGCTGGGTCTGTTGGCATAGTACGAATTTTTTTAATAACCTCTTCAGGCTCTTCACGAATGCTAATAGTGTTGCCATAAGACTTAGACATCTTTTGGCCATCAATGCCTGGCATACGCGATGCCGATGTCAATAAAGCCTGTGGCTCAGGCAGAATGATTTTGCGCGAACCTTCCAAGAAACCAAACAATCTTTCACGATCAGCCATTGATAAGCTTTGTGCTTCTTGTAGCAATGCTTTTGCTTGTTCTAATGCCTCATCATCACCGCGCTCCTGAAACGCTACACGTAATTCTAGATACATCTTGGCGCGTTTACTGCCAAGTTTCTTAACCGCCTCCAAGGCTTTCTCTTCAAAGCCTGGTTCACGACCATATAAATAATTAAAACGGCGCGCTACCTCACGTGTCATTTCGACATGAGGAACTTGATCTTCACCCACTGGTACATGTTGAGCGCGATAAATTAAAATATCAGCAGCTTGTAGTAATGGATAGCCCAAAAAGCCATAGGTTTGGAGATCTTTTTCTTTTAATTTTTCAATCTGGTCTTTATAGGTCGGCACCCGCTCAAGCCAGCCCAACGGGGTTCCCATGGAAAGCAGCAAAAAGAGTTCGGCGTGTTCTGGCACCTTGCTCTGAATAAATAGCGTTGCCTGGTTTGGATCTACGCCTGCCGCCAACCAATCAATCACCATATCCCAAACAGATTGTTCAATCACGTTTGGAGTTTCATAGTGAGTAGTTAAGGCATGCCAATCTGCCACGAAGAAAAAACAGGGATACTCTGATTGCAAGCGTACCCAATTCTTGAGCACACCATGATAGTGGCCAAGATGCAAGTTACCCGTAGGTCGCATACCAGAGAGAACACGTTCAGCAAACATCTTTATTCTTTATCTTTATTGTTAATCAATTAATGAAATGCAGACCATACTGGTTTGAGGTGATCTGGTAATGGTGGCAAATTACCCAAGTCAATATGACTCTCATTTGGAGAGTGGAAATCGGATCCTCGGGATGCTAAGAAACCATATTGCTGGGCAATCTTGCCAAAAGTTTGGTACTGATCTGGGCTATGGCTGCCAGTAATAACCTCAATTGCTAAACCGCCAATATCTTTAAAGTGCTTATAGAGTTCATCCATCTGCATCGCATTAAGCCTACTATAGCGGCCTGGGTGGGCAATCACCGCAACGCCACCAGCAGCCTTAATCCAGGCAACCGCATCATCTAATGTGGCCCACATATGCGGAACATAACCCGGCTTGTCTTCAACCAGATAATTTTTAAATACGTGTTCAGTATTTTTGCAAATACCCTGCTCCACCAAAAACCGCGCGAAGTGTGTGCGAGAAATCAACTGATGATTGCCTGCATAGTGCAAGGCACCTTCATACGCACCTGGAATACCAACCTTAGCCAATTGTTCGGCCATCAGTTGTGCGCGATCTCCACGACCTTCACGCGTGCGACGCAAACCTTCTAAAATTCCAAGATGGTCTGCATCGATTCCGAGTCCAACAATATGAATAGTTTGGCCCATCCAAGTGACTGAAATTTCGACACCAGCGAGGTAGTCCATATTCAAAGCACTAGCTGCATCTCTTGCGCGCTGTTGGCCACCTAACTCATCATGATCGGTAAGCGCCCATAATTGCACGCCATTTGCTTTGGCACGCTCTGCAAGCTGTTCGGGTGTCAAAGTGCCATCAGAAACTACTGAGTGGCAGTGTAAATCGGCGTTAATAGGAGAAAGGCTGCTCATGGCCCTATTTTAGGTCAAGCTGGTATCGATTACCCGGCGCGGCGCATCTAGGTAGTCGCGGGACTGCATCTCAATAAGGCGAGACACCGTTCTGGAGAATTCTGCGGTAATTTGGCCCTCGGTATAGAGATCTGGGGCCGGAACCTCAGCAGAGATGATTAATTTGATCTTATGGTCATATAAGACATCGATGAGCCAGATAAAGCGACGTGCTTCATTAGTCATTCTCGGGGGCATGTAAGGCACGCCGGAGACAATCACAGTATGAAACTGCTTGGCAATCTCAAGATAGTCATTTTGGGAGCGTGGACCACAGCACAGCGTTTGAAAATCAAACCAAACGACTCCATTACCCATATGCAAGGGTCGCAGCTCACGTGACTCAATATTTAAGACTGGCATTGCAACCTCTTTACGATTGCCAATCAACGTTTGAAAGATCTGACCTAGCTTGACCTGTGTTTCGGCATTCGCTGGCGTGAGATATGCCTCAACTTGTGCCATCTGTATACGCCGATAATCATTGCCGGCATCAAGATTGAGAACATCTAATCTCTCTTCGAGTAACTGAATGGCCGGTAGCAAACGATCGCGATGCAAGCCGTTGGGATAGAGCTGATCTGGGCGATAGTTTGATGTCATCACAAATTGCACGCGATCTTCAAATAGCGCACTTAAGAGGCGATATAAGATCATCGCATCGGCAATATCGTTGATATGAAACTCATCAAAGCAGATTAGACGAAAGCGCTGCGATATTCTTTTAGCAAGCTCATCTAAGGGATCAGCCATGCCAGATAGCTCATGTAATTCACGATGCACTTCACGCATGAACTCATGAAAATGAATGCGAATCTTTTTTTCTACTGGGGAGGCAGCATAAAAGCAATCCATCACAAAGGATTTGCCACGCCCGACACCACCCCATATATATAAACCCCGCGGCAAAACTGGCTTGAAGAGTGCTTTCTTGAGATTGTTACTACGAATCTCTTTGTAAGCGATCCATTCATCCTCACACTGCTGTAAACGCTCTACAGCGCGGAGCTGCGCGGGATCGGTATGATACCCGCGCGCTTTTAACTCTTGTTGGTAGTACTCAATGGTTTTCAATTACATATTTAATGCGCGTTGATCAGTGGCTAATGCAGCTTCGCGCATCACTTCTGACAGACTTGGGTGCGGATGACAGATACGAGCTATATCCTCGGCCGCTGCTTTAAATTCCATTGCTACAGCAGCTTCAGCAATTAAATCAGAAGCATTAGCTCCGATAATATGAACACCGAGAATTTCATCGGTCTTGGCATCGGCCAAGATTTTGACAAACCCATCAGCGCGACCCATACCTAATGCACGACCGTTGGCTCCAAATGGAAATTGACCAGCCTTAAAGGAAATGCCAGCCTCTTTTAAGGCTTGCTCAGTCTTACCAACCCAAGCAATTTCCGGATCGGTATAGATTACCCAAGGAATGCAGTTGTAATCAATATGAGGCTTTTGGCCAGCAATGACTTCTGCAACCAATACACCTTCATCTTCTGCTTTATGCGCCAACATTGGTCCGCGCACCACATCACCGACAGCGTATACCCCCGGTGCAGCAGTAGCACAAGTGTGATCATCAACGGGAATGAAACCACGTTCATCCACCTTTAGACCAATCTTGTCTAATCCCAGCTTATCCGTATTTGGAACACGGCCAACAGAAACGATTAAGCGATCGCACTCTAACTTCGTAGCCTTACCTGCGCTGTCGGTGTAATTAACGACCACGCCCTTCTTATCAGCCTTCACATCGCCAATTTTTACACCCATATTGATGTTTAAGCCCTGCTTAATAAATAACTTTTGAGCTTCTTTAGCAATACCC
>CAIVXR010000154.1 GCA_903909925.1 uncultured beta proteobacterium
AGGGGTTGATGGGTCTCAGTCAGCAGCCCTATTACAGTCTTTGCGGGAGACCGAATACCAGCGAGCCCACGAGCTATGGACTCGAAAGTATGGCTCAGTAGCCCAGGATCAGAAGGAGCGTGCCAGGCAATACCGTTTCTTAGCTTCTAAGGGTTTTAGCTCCGAAGTTGTTGCAAAGGTAATTGGTGGGCAAAAGCCCGATTAGGGCAATTACGGATTGGAAATACACAATTGCCGCGTTGCAGCATGATAGACTTATGCAGTCGGTCAAGCCGTTCGCATTTATTCAAATTTAGCTAATTTGGCTATTTCTAGAGTAAGTATGGGATCAAGGCAGTATCGGTTTAACTAATCCTCGTCACTTGCTAAAAAAGATACCGTTTCGGAGTAATTATGAAAATTCATGAGTACCAAGGCAAAGAACTTTTGCGCCAATTTAATGTGCCTGTTCCAAACGGCATTCCTGCATTTAGTGTTGATGAGGCAATGAAGGCCGCTGAAAAACTAGGTGGCCCAGTATGGGTTGTGAAGGCTCAGATTCATGCGGGTGGTCGCGGTAAAGGTGGCGGCGTGAAGTTAGCAAGAAGCATGGATGAAGTAAAGAAATACGCCTCTGAAATTTTGGGTATGCAGCTTAAGACTCACCAGACTGGACCAGAAGGTCAAAAAGTGAATCGCCTCTTAATTGAAGATGGCGCAGATATTAAAAAAGAGTACTACTTCAGCATCGTTACAGACCGTGGCACGCAAAAGAATGTGATCATGGCTTCAAGCGAAGGCGGTATGGATATTGAAGAAGTTGCTGAATCACATCCAGAAAAAATTATCAAAGTATTTGTTGATCCAATGCTTGGCTTGACAGATGCTGATTGCGATATTGTTGCAAAAGGCATTGGTGTTCCAGAAGCTTCTATTCCAATGGCGCGTGACGTATTTAAGAATCTATACAAAACCTATTGGGATACAGATGCATCCTTAGTGGAAATCAACCCATTGATCCTTGAAGGAAACGGCAAGATCAAGGCTCTCGATGCAAAATTTAACTTTGATCCAAACGCCTTATTCCGTCACCCTGAAATCGTTGCGTACCGCGATATCGATGAAGAAGATCCTGCAGAGATTGAGGCTTCTAAATTTGACCTTGCTTACATCTCATTAGATGGCAACATCGGTTGTTTAGTAAATGGTGCCGGATTAGCGATGGCAACCATGGATACCATTAAGTTGTTTGGTGGCGAGCCAGCAAACTTCTTAGACGTGGGTGGTGGCGCTACTGCTGAAAAAGTGACTGAAGCATTCAAGATCATGCTCAAGAACAAGAGTGTTGAGGCAATTTTAGTCAACATTTTTGGTGGCATTATGCGTTGCGATGTGATCGCTGATGGCGTAGTGACAGCATGTAAGGCTGTAAACCTAACAGTGCCACTGGTTGTGCGCATGAAAGGTACCAATGAAGAGTTGGGTAGAAAGATTCTTGCGGACTCTGGTTTACCAATCATTAGTGCTGATTCAATGGCTGAGGCTGCTACCAAGGTGGTGGCTGCGGTTGCCAAAAACAAATAATCCAGGAATTTCAATATGTCTATTTTGATCAATAAAAACACCAAAGTCATTACTCAGGGCATTACTGGTAAGACGGGTCAGTTTCATACTGAAAAGTGTCAAGAGTATGCAAACGGCAAAAATTGTTTTGTTGCAGGTGTTAATCCTAAAAAGGCTGGTGAGTCTATTTTTAATATTCCAATTTATGGAACTGTTAAAGAAGCTGCCGCACAAACTGGTGCAACCACTTCCGTGATTTACGTTCCCCCTCCAGGGGCTGCAGCTGCCATCTGGGAGGCGGTTGAGGCTGACCTTGATTTCGTGATCTGTATCACTGAGGGCATTCCTGTGCGCGATATGCTAGAAGTGCGCAACAAGATGAAAGCCAAAGAGGCTAAAGGCGGCAAGAAAACTTTACTGCTTGGTCCAAATTGCCCAGGAATCATTACCCCAGATGAAATCAAGATTGGCATCATGCCAGGGCATATTCATAAGAAGGGTCGTATTGGTGTTGTG
>CAIVXR010000155.1 GCA_903909925.1 uncultured beta proteobacterium
GGTGTTTCTTTCCACATCTCGTTGAGCGTTACATCAGTTTGCCCGACATGAAGTCCCTTAATTCTTGAATCTTTGAGGATAGGGCTGTCCTCATCTTTCCATACAATTGAGCAATAACGCATAGCGTCACTCGAATGGGATGTCCAATCGTGTTTTGGGCGATCTCTAAATACTTTTTTATCATCATCCCACTCCCGTTGATATTGACGTAAACATTCTATAAGTTCTACACACTTATTATCAAACCAAGTGCGAGTTAATGCAAGCCTTGTTGCCTGTATTCCATCCTGAATTGACAGGTTTGGAACAATTTTTAGGTGTTTTATGTCGATTTTTGTCGCAATTTGTTCAATTATGCTCTTACCGCCACTAGCGAGTGTTTTTGCTCTAGCATCATGAGGTAGCCAATGAGTGCCATATTTGTACCCATATTCTTCTTCTTTTTGAGCAAGTAAACCTGTATAAAACGATATTGGTTGGCCATTACTGGAATGATGATCTAGTATGCGTATCTCACCGTATACCGTCTGAAACCAAATAATAGCCGTACTATCGTTGAACCCTAAATCCCAAACTGTGTGACAGGGGAACATATTATCGTACTCAATTATAGTAATACGCTCCATATCAGTAATCCTACGCATCTCTTGACCATAGTACGCCCCCATAATTGCCGCTTCAAATGAGCATAAGAACTCTTGTTCGTACTGGTTGCTAGACATTGTGGCTTGAGCATCTAGCAATTCAGCATCAGGAATCAGACCTGACTGGTCAGCCCTTAATGTCTTGACATACCAGTTGTCGCTCTTTAAAGCGTTGCTGTAGATGTCGTAAAAGGCGTTATGACCCTTTGGTGTACCAATAAACACAGCCCATGTCTGATAGCCGTTTAAACCGTTTCTATCTGTAAGCAATGGTCTAACAATCTCACCCCAAAGACGGGGTTTCATATCTGCGTATTCGTCTAGCACTACGCCATCAAGATAAAGACCACGCAAAGCATCAGGGTTATCAGCACCAAATAGCCGTATCTTTGCCCCATTAACGAGTTCTACCCATAATTCTGATTGATTAGCCTTGACAATGGCTGGCTCTGCAAACTTGAGTAAATAATCCCAAGCAATGTTTTTAGCCTGTGCGTAGTAAGGGGCTATATAAGCGTATCTGCCGTCAGGTTTCTTTTCCATGATAGCCCTGCGGATAATGTCGCAGATAGTAGCGCAAGTTTTCCCTGCTCTCCTGTGGCAGACCAATACAGCCCAACGTTCTTTTCTTTGGTGAAAGTCTAAGAAAGCATCCCTAGCCTTGTAGGGGTACTCATACTTTTTAACTATCTCAGTCAAGGAATTTATGTTCGTGAATTATCTTAACTGGCTCATCCTGTGGGCTAGTGTGTTCTGTCCTAGCTAACTTAGGAACGTGGTATTCAGCTACTTGCATAAAGCAATCAAACGCAACTTTAGGGCCTAATTTCTCGTTCATAGCGATCTCGTCAAGCCATTGTTGTAGTTTGTCTGCGTTACCATCCACGAACTTAGCGATCGCCTCTCTAGCGAGTGCTGTGGACTTATTAGGCGTACCTACAGAGCGACCGCCTGTTTTAATTCTAGTTTTATCTACTTTAGATTCCATACCTTTACCAAGTGGTTGATTAAGATAAGTTAATTCTACTCTATTTTTAATAAATGTTTATAATTGAAATTCAACTAGCTAGGCGCGCCGTAGCTAACAAGGAGTCTATGCCGCAAGGTGGGACTCCTTATTTTTTGTTAAATTCTTTTTCAATAATTTCTTTACGAGTCAATGGTTTACCGTTTTCTTCTAATATCTTTACATCTGATGGATCAAACATTACATAATTATTTGTTCCGCCACCTTGACCTTTTTTAATTTGGAAATTTTCGTATTGAATACCTTTTACGCCCAAATTATTAAGGTATTCGGATGCTTGCTTATCACCACCTAATTGTTTTGATAATTCGCTGTAAATACCATGACCTGATTGATTTGTAAGATGTGGTGGTAAATTTCCTGTATTTTTTAACCAATCTGCAACAGATTCTTTGCCGCTACCAAATGTTATTTCAGGGCCTAGATTATGCAACGCTTCTTGCACATCTTTTGGTTGATTTTCAAATGACTCATACCAATTTAATGTTTTTGGTATATGTTCATTAGGTATATCTACTTTGTATAGATTGCCAGCTTTGTCAGCTTCTTGACCAGCTTTTTGCAAATTGTCATATTCACCAAGCACTTTTCTGCTTTTATCTAATACTTGGTATTTTTTGGTGTTTTGGTCATAATTTACTATTGCACTAAGGTCTTTTCTAAATTGGTCTGCTACTGCTGGAGCTTCAGCAAAATAC
>CAIVXR010000156.1 GCA_903909925.1 uncultured beta proteobacterium
AGGCGGTGAAATCCATTAAGTTAGTGATTGTAACTAGCGGATGTAAAGTTTGATCTATTGGTGCAATGCAACATGAAAGCCTTAGCAGCTGGTCATGCACTAATTAGACAGACTTTGATTTAAATGAGCTCATTAAGTAAACCCCAAACAAGATCATTGGCACACATAGCCACTGCCCCATCGATAAACCTAAGCCCAAGAGGCCTAAGAATGCATCTGGTTCACGCGCGTATTCAGCCAAGAATCGGCAAATGCCATAACCCAATAAAAAGAGACCTGAAACCTGACCAACGCGATGTTGTTTACCAGAATATATCCACAGCACGACTCCAAGCAAAATGCCCTCACCGAGTAATTGATAGATTTGAGATGGATGACGCGGAATGTTATCTACCATTGGAAACACCATCGCCCAAGGAAGATCGGTAGGTCTACCCCATAACTCTCCATTAATGAAATTGCCTAGACGTCCAAAAGCTAAACCAAAGGGCACTAAGGGTGCGACTAAATCACTCACGACAAAAAAAGTGGTCTTACGCTTTTTTGCAAACCAATATAAAGCGACTAGCACTCCCAAAAGACCACCATGGAAAGACATACCGCCTTCCCAGATCTTCACAATATCTAAAGGGTGCGTAAGATAATAAGCAGGCATATAAAACAAGGTGTAGCCCAATCTACCACCAAGGACAACACCAAGTACGCCCGCAAATAACAAATCTTCAACATCTTTATAGGTCCAGCCTAAGGCTTGATAACGCGCAGCACGAATACGTAAACGACCTAACAATAAGAATTGTGCAAAGGCCATGAGATACATCAATCCATACCAATGGATTGCAAATGATCCAATGCGAATCGCTGCTGGATCAAACTGTGGATGAATCAGCATTGCGTATTAACTCTTAGATTGGTCAAAGTTATGCAGCTCATGACCTAGGTCGCGATAGGCCTTATAACGCTCGCGCCCTGCTAGGCGCTCTGCCTCATCGACGGTAACCACCTCAACAATTCTGGGAAAGCGCGCAACTAGAGCGGCTACATCTTGCGGCATCCGCATTCCCAGATGAATCATGACATCAGAGTGAGGTAAGTTCGTCAATGCTGGAGAAGCAAAATCATCACTTAAAACAATGGGAGTTTCAGCGGCAGCCTCATCCTCAATGAAACAGTGGGGTAAAAAGTCAGTGGCGCTAAAAGTCCAAAGTAATTCATCTAGCTTTTTTAAATCAGCCTTCTCGCCAATCATCACAATATGACGAACTGGCTGACCTACGGGAGTTGCGTTCCAAATCTTACGGGTTAGACGACAAGCATATTCCAGCTTATTCGCTACATTGCTATGAAAGTCAATCCGAGCCATAGAGCGAAAAGGACTTACTTCTGCTCAAGCAAGAAATTCACCAACAGCGGCACTGGGCGACCGGTGGAGCCCTTTGCAGCACCGCTCTTCCAAGCAGTACCGGCAATATCTAAATGTGCCCACTTGTATTTCTCGGTAAAGCGCGACAAGAAGCAAGCCGCTGTAACGCTACCTGCTGGACGGCCACCAATATTGGCAACGTCAGCGAAGTTAGATTTGAGTTGCTCGTGATATCCAGCATCTAAAGGTAAGCGCCACACAGTATCTAGCGAAGCTTTGCCTGCCTTGGTCAAAGCATTGACCAAATCTTCATCCTCTGAAAATAAACCGCTGTGCACATGGCCCAAAGCAATCACACATGCGCCTGTTAAGGTCGCAATATCAATTACCGCCTTAGGCTTAAAACGCTCAACATAAGTTAGAGCATCACACAAAATCAAGCGGCCTTCAGCATCTGTATTCAAAACCTCAATGGTTTGGCCAGACATACTTTTCACAATATCGCCCGGGCGAGTTGCCCTACCTGATGGCATGTTCTCGCAAGTTGGCACCACGCCAATCACATTTTTATTAAGCTTCATCAAGCCGGCTGCGTACAAGGTACCAATCACTGAAGCAGCGCCACACATGTCGTACTTCATCTCATCCATAGCTTCACCAGGTTTTAATGAAATTCCACCGGTATCAAAAGTAATGCCCTTGCCTACCAAGACAATCGGCGCATCACCCGTTTTACCGCCTTGATGACGCATAACAATAAATTGAGGTGGCGTTTCAGAGCCCTGGGCAACTGATAAAAATGAGCCCATACCCAAGGCTTCTATTTGCTTGCGGCCCAACACTTCAACCTTTAAGCCAACCTTCTTACTTAAACCTTGAGCAGTTTTAGCTAAGTAGGTAGGGGTGCAAATGTTTGGGGGAAGATTACCCAAGTCTTTTGCCAAATGCATACCTTCAGCCATCGCCAGGCCTTGCTCTACTGCAAGCTTGAGCTCTTTAGCGCAAGCATTATTGCCAGCAAAAACTAAATGCTTAAAAGCATCTGGTTTGTCTTTTGCTTTAAATTTCATGGCGGGTTGACGCACACCAAAACGATAGGCCTGATCACCGGCATATTGAATAGTTAAGCGTATTTCTTGCGCAATCAATTCTGATTTTTGTGCAAAGCTTGGCACAAACCAGAGTGCATTTTCAATCGAGCCCCCGCTAAGTGCTTTCAAACCTGCGCGGACCACTTTAGAAAAACTGGTAAGGCTGCGCTCACTCACAAGATCTAAATCTCCTAAACCCAACAAGAGAATACGTTTTGCCTTAATCCCATTTGTAGCCCAAGATTTTTCAGCACGCAAGATGCAAACAGAGGATTGTTTTTCATCAAGATCACCTAGCAAATGGGCATGACTGAGTGAACCATCAAGCAGACGATCAAGTTCAGCTAAAAATCCAGCCTTACTCTTTGCTGCTTTTGCGCCGCTAAAACTACCAAGGTCAGCTTTGGAGTAGCCCAAAACCAAACAGTCCGCATTGTGAGCTAGTAGACTTTTTAGGCTGGAATTAAGTGCTTTTACGCTTTGGAGGTCGGCTTGAGGGAAAATCTTAGTGCTAAATTGGATTGTCATAATCTATTGCAGTAGGTTTAAGTCAATTCTAGGGTGTAGGAAATTACTAAAATGAGTCTTTTATCCATTATCCTCCGACATGAGGTAGACCAATTTTATCTGCACCAATATAAGCCATTTAAACCCCACTAATAACCCTAGAATCCAGATAAACAGTTTCAGATGATCTTTAAACAAGCCCTGCGCCGCGAACTCAGTTTTACGACTGGCGGGGTCTTTTTGGTCTTGGTAACCATCATGGTTACCACCTTGGTCATTCGAATTTTGGGTTTTGCTGCCAATGGCGCTGTCAATCCGGAAGATGCTCTGGTTTTAATTGCATTAGCCACTCTTGGCTACCTAGCAGTCTTACTCACGGTCTCTCTATTTGTAGCGACGCTGATCGTTTTGGTGCGTTGGTATAAAGATTCAGAAATGATCGTGTGGTTTGCAAGTGGCTTGAGTGTCACTAATTTAATTCGCCCCATTCTGCAGTTCGCAACACCGCTCATTATTATCATTGCCCTACTTGCACTTTTTGTATGGCCTTGGGCAAATCGTGAATCCACTCTGATTAGTCAGCGCTTCCAACAACGTGATGACGTTTCTATGGTGAGCGCAGGGCAATTCAGGGAATCTGCTAAAGCAGAACGTGTCTTCTTTATTGAGGAGCTTGATGTTGATAAAAGTGAAGTGAAAAATATTTTTGTTGCTGATTCAAAAAATGGAAAACTCAGTGTGGCTGTCTCCTCAACTGGTTTCATCCAAAACTCGGAAGGCGGCGAGAAATCTATCGTGCTTCACAAGGGGCGGCGCTATGAAGGTCAACCCACGCAGCCAGACTTTAGAATTTTGGAATTTAATGAGTACAGTACCAAAATTCGCAGTAAAGAGACCTTAGCTCCAGCACCACGAGATCGGGAAAAAACCATCTCTGAATTACTAAGCCAAGCTGTCCCTGAAACCATTAATCCGAACCGCGCCGAATTACTGTGGCGCATTGGCCTTCCATTGATGGCGATTGGGTTAGTCCTC
>CAIVXR010000157.1 GCA_903909925.1 uncultured beta proteobacterium
ACTTATCCATCTTGCTGCGGGATCCAAAGGCACCCTTACTGAGGAACTGTGGCGCGCCAAATGGACATGCAAATGAGCAGTAGCCACAACCAATACAAATGTCTTTGTCATGAAGGACAACACCTTCGTCAGTGCGGTAGAAGCAATCCACTGGACAGACAGCCATACAAGGAGCATCGGTACAGTGCATACAAGCAACTGAGATCGACTTTTCCTGGCCAATGATGCCATCGTTCACCGTTACAACACGGCGGCGGTTGACACCCCAAGGCACTTCGTTATCGTTCTTACAAGCAGTGACACAGCCGTTACATTCGATGCATCGCTCTGTGTCGCAAATAAATTTCATTCTTGCCATTGTGTTCTCCTGACTTTATTTTTTAACTTAGGCAAATTTTTCGATTTGACACATGGTGGTTTTAGTCTCTTGCATCATCGTTACCTGGTCGTATCCGTAAGTAGTCGCAGTATTGACCGCTTCACCTAATACAACAGGGGCAGCACCCTCTGGGTAGTATTTGCGCAAGTCTGCACCCTGCCACCAACCAGCAAAGTGGAATGGCACGAAAGCAGTGCCTTGGTCAACACGTTCGGTCACCATTGCACGCACTTTGATCTTGGCGCCAGTTGGTGACTTCACCCAAACATAATCCCAGTTCTTAATGCCACGATCTGACGCCGCCTTAGGATTAATCTCCACAAAGTTTTCTTGTTGCAACTCGGCTAACCATGGGTTAGAACGAGTTTCGTCTCCACCACCCTCATACTCGACCAAACGACCCGAAGTCAGAATAATTGGGAACTTCTCATACAACTTCTGGTTCAAGTTTTGATCCTGAACTGTCTTATACAGAGTTGGCAAGCGCCAGAAATTCTTCTTATCTGCAGACGTTGGATACTTACGCATCATCGGCGCATTAGTACTGTAGAGCGCTTCACGGTGAATTGGAATCGCATCTGGGAAGTTCCAAACAACGGCACGGGCCTTTGCGTTACCAAATGGATGGCAACCATTCTTCATCACAACGCGCTGAATACCGCCAGATAAGTCAGTCTTCCAGTTCTTACCTTCGGCAAGTTTTTTCTCGTCCTCAGTCAGCTGATCCCACCAACCCAACTTCTTCACAAACACGTGATCAAACTCTGGGTAACCCGTAGTAATTGCAGAGCCTTTGGAATAAGAACCATCCTCAGCCAATAAGCTCTTACCTTCACGCTCAACACCAAAGTTGGCGCGGAAGTTGCCGCCACCCTCCATCACACTCTTACTGGTGTCATAGAGATTTGGTGAGCCTGGATGTTTAATCGCGGCTGTGCCGTAGCATGGCCAAGGCAAACCGTAGTAATCACCAGTAGTGTCGTAACCGCTTACAGGGTCAACACCACCACGTGACTTCAAGGTCTTCGGATCAAATGTAGCAACCATTCTCATGTGCGCTTTTAAGCGCTCAGGAGTTTGACCTGTATAACCAATCGTCCAAACGGACCGATTAATCTCGCGCAAGATAGATTCGACTTCAGGCTCTCTCCATTGCTTGCCAGCAAATTTGGAGCTAAGCATCTTATAGTTCTTTGATAACTCGTCACCGAAACCTAGGCGATCAGCAAAAGCTTGCATGATTACATGGTCAGGCATCGACTCAAAGAGTGGATCGATTACTTTCTCGCGCCACTGTAATGAGCGGTTTGATGCGGTAGCAGAGCCACAAGTTTCAAACTGAGTTGCGGCTGGTAATAAATACACATTACGGTTCTTATTAACAGCATCACCCTCAGCAGGAGGCATTGCCGCCATCGCTGCTGTAGCGCTTGGATATGGATCAACCACAACCAAGAGATCCAACTTATCCATCGCGCGCTTCATATCAAGACCACGAGTTTGCGAGTTAGGTGCATGACCCCAGAAGAACAAGCCTTTAACGTTAGTCTCTTGATCGATCATGTCGTTCTTCTCAAGAACGGCATCAACCCAACGAGAAACAGTAGTACCAGATTTCTCCATCATGTCTGGTGCATAGCGACCTTTAATCCATTCGTAGTCAACACCCCACACTGCTGCAAAGTGTTTCCATGAGCCAGCAGCCAAACCATAGTAGCCAGGCAATGAATCTGGGTTAGGACCTACGTCTGTTGCGCCTTGAACGTTATCGTGACCGCGGAAAATATTCGTACCACCGCCCGATTTACCAACGTTACCTAAAGCCAATTGCAAAATGCATGAGGCACGAACCATAGAATTGCCAATGGTGTGCTGCGTTTGACCCATACACCAAACTACAGTACTAGGACGATTCTTAGCCAAGGTTTCAGCGACTTTGTACATCTGCGCTTCTGGAACACCACAAGCTTCTTCCACATTTGCTGGAGTCCACTTTTCCATCACTTCCTTGCGGATCTCATCCATCCCGTAAACACGGTCGTTGATGTACTTCTTGTCTTCCCAGCCGTTTTTAAAGATGTGATACAAAACACCAAACAAGAAAGGAATGTCAGTACCCGAACGAATACGTACGTACTGATCAGACTTTGCTGCAGTGCGGGTATAACGTGGATCAACTACGATGACTTTGCAGCCGTTTTCTTTAGCGTGCAACAAACTCAGCATGGAGACAGGATGAGCTTCAGCAGCATTTGAGCCAATATACATGGCAGCTTTGGAATTCATCATGTCGTTATAGCTATTGGTCATCGCACCATAGCCCCAGGTGTTCGCTACACCGGCAACAGTTGTGGAGTGACAAATACGAGCCTGATGGTCTGTGTTGTTTGTGCCAAAGAAAGAGACCCACTTACGGAGTAAGTAGGCCTGTTCATTGTTATGTTTAGATGAACCAATAAAGAACATCGCATCGGGAGAGTATTTCTCTCGAATGCCCTTCATCTGGGCAGTAATTTCAGTAAGCGCTTGGTCCCAAGAAATACGCTCATATTTACCATCAACCAACTTCATAGGGTAACGCAAACGATAGTCGCCATGGCCATGCTCACGCAAGGCTGCGCCTTTAGCGCAATGGGCACCCATGTTGATTGGGGAATCAAATACTGGGTCTTGACGAACCCATACCCCATTTTCAACCGTAGCATCAACCGCACAGCCTACTGAACAATGGGTACAAATGGATCGCTTAACTTCAATCTTTCCTTTGCCGTCAAGCATCGCCTTGCTTTGTTCTGCTGATGCCTTTTGCACTAAACTTAATTGGCTAGCGGCAATACCAGCACCAACGCCAACACCTGAACGCTTTAAGAATGTTCGGCGATCCATAGTAGGCACCGCTGCTTTTAAGCCGCGCGATAGGCTACCAATTAGATGTGATGTGGAGCGACTGCTTTGGGGGGTATTGGATTTACGAGTCAGACTCATATGTGGTCCCTGAGAAAGTTTTTTTATTTATTTAGTAATGGTTAAATCAATATTTAGCAGTAATCAGCTATTTAAAGCATGGTGCTTTCGTAGTACTTACGCATGTGCGCAGTAATCGTGTGACCTTCGTCTTTACTTTTCACTGTGCTACCAATTTCTTGAATCACTGCTTTACCAATCGATGTTTGGGAAGCAACGGCAACGGCACCAACTGCTGCTCCTGCACCTACAAAAAATTTACGGCGCGATGGCTTGGTTTCTTCGCTTAAAGCAACTTTAGATTTAGTGCTCATGGCATGCTCCTATTTAACAAATCTTGATCACAGTCAAGTTTAATTCGTATTTGCACTTTTGACATATTTATATGCTATGGGAGCGATAAGGGAAAACCCTTGGTTGTAAGACGTGATCAAATCATGTCAAAGCCTTGCCCTTCGATGGCCAAGAATTCTCGGGTCAGTGCGGCGATTGGGTGGTAAAGATGCATCTCAGGAATGCCCTCAATCACGTCACAAAAGTCGTCATACCAAGGGCGAATGTGGTCGTTGAAGAAAACCCTTTGATTTGTAAGGTTTGCGATCTCAACATCATCGCCAGCAATCAGATAACGCATCACCTCACAAAGCGCTGAAAGGTGATCCTCAGTCTCAGTGATTTCCTCAGCAGACTCAAGGCCAAACTCTTCAAGAGCCTTGCGTATATTGACTAGCGGCTTCTCATTAAGGTGCCCCGCCATATAGAAGGAAGCATTTAGAACAACATTGGGTTTACCAACGCTAATGAAATTCAAATCAAACTCATCGTGCCAAGCTTTGGCAGGATTATTTTTAGCTACTTCAATGACATCCATCCAGGCTTTAGCTAATGGAGCTTCATCGGCAACATCTTGCTGATTAGCTGTAGCAGCAATTTGGTCTAATAGCGCTTGATCTGGCGGTAGATGAAAAAATCTGGCGATTAAGCCATAGAGATCCGCTCTCGCTAGATCCTCTGGCAAGCCCACATCCCCTACTTCGGTTGATGCGCTATCTTTTGCTATTGATTTCTCAATTTCACTCATGTTTCTTTCTTCACCATATCTACTACTCGACAATCACCACACATCTTGAGCCTATCCATTGCAGCGCCTGCAAAGGCGCCATGAGCGCCCAGCTTAGTGAGCATCAGATCAACCATCTTTAAAGTTCCAAAAGGTTTGCCGCAACTGATGCAATGAAAGGCCTGGGTCTCATTGAGGGTTATTTTTTGTTTGCGCTGTTCAACGGTCTGCAAGCGGGGGTTTAGGGTTAAAGCTTTTTCTGGGCAAGTCTGTACGCAAATACCGCATTGCACGCACTGCTTTTCAATAAAGGAAAGAATCGGCTCATCTGGGTTATCCAAGAGCGCGCCTTCAGGACAACTACTGACGCAAGACATGCACAAAGTGCAAGCATCCTTATTGATGTTTAGACCGCCCAACAAAGATGAATTAGGTAAAGCGACGCCTGTCTCTGGCAATGGAGTCTTAGCTTGTTTTTGCAAATGCTCCAGAACTGCCTCAAGGGTTTCTCGTTTCTGGGTAGATAAACCAAAACTTGCAGGAGTACAAATAGAATGTAGAGCGCCACGTTTACGGAGTGCCGCCATCGCCTGCGAAACGGTTTGCAAATCATCTGCTGATTTAGCCATAATTAAGTGAATACGCTCATCAAAGCCATAAGCATTCAAGATGGCGTTAGCAAGCTCGGCCTGCTCTTGTAGAGTTGCACGATAAGCGGGATCTTCATCACCGCTTAAGAGTAAGACTACTTCTGCAAATCCATAAGTCAGAGCGCTAAGCCATAAATCTAAACCGGTAGAGGCGATATGTTCAATGCCATAAGGAATTGCAAATGAGGGTAACCCTTCAAACTGTTTAGGCATTAGATGTGCAGAGCGCCCCAAGCCATCAATCATTTGAGTGCCTGCTTTTAAAGTATGCAAGAGCAGAGTTGGTGCTGCAGCTTGACTGATTTTTTTAGCTTCTGCACTAAAGACGGCGGCAATGGTCTTTAATTCTTTACCTTGATGGGGAACGCTCGGGTAGTTGTAACGCATTGCGCCCGATGGACATGCTGTAGAGCATGCTCCACAACCCATACAAAGATTAGGATTAACCTCCACACTACCTTGGCCATTTTTAAATAAAGAGCTGATCGCGCCTGTCGAGCAGACATCGATACAAGCATTGCAACCTACTTTGCCATTACGGCCATGTGCGCAAATTTTTTCGTTATAGACAAAATACTTTGGCTTCTCAAACTCACCAACCATTTCTAATAATTGATTAACTACTAAAGCTTGCTCTAGGGGGTCCTGGCCGGGAGCAAAATAC
>CAIVXR010000158.1 GCA_903909925.1 uncultured beta proteobacterium
AACCACACATGGTGAACGCCTTTGCCTTGCACAAGGTGGCGTAGGTGGTTGGGGAAATATTCACTTTAAGAGTAGTACCAATAGGGCTCCACGCCAAAAAACGAATGGTAAGCCAGGTGAGCGCCGTAAGTTGAAATTGGAGTTAAAGGTTTTGGCTGACGTTGGTTTGCTTGGTATGCCTAATGCAGGTAAGTCGACTTTGATTACTGCAGTTTCGAATGCACGCCCAAAGATTGCTGACTACCCATTTACCACTTTGCATCCTAATTTGGGCGTAGTGCGTGTGGGTAGTGAACGTAGTTTCGTGATTGCCGATATTCCAGGTTTGATTGAGGGCGCTGCTGAAGGTGCTGGCTTAGGTCATCGTTTCTTACGTCATCTGCAGCGCACAGGCGTTCTATTGCATTTGGTCGATCTTGCACCTTTTGACGAAAATGTTGACCCTGTGGCTGATGCCAATGCGATTGTGAATGAGCTGCGTAAATACGACGAGGCCTTGGTTGAAAAGCCACGTTGGTTGGTATTAAACAAAGTAGATATGATTCCCGAAGAGGATCGTAAAAAGGTAGTTGCGGACTTTGTGAAAAAGTTTAAGTGGAAAGGCCCCATGTTTGAGATCTCTGCTTTGACTGGCCTTGGTTGCGATAAGCTTTGCTATGCCTTACAGGATTACTTAGATTCAGTGCGGCGTGATCGTGATGAGCAGGATGAACGGGCTCAAGATCCTCGCTACAAAGATCAGCTTGAAGATAAAAAACCCGATTAAAGTACTTAGTTAAATCGATCAGTCCTTATGAATACCGTACACATTAAACGTATCGTTGTTAAAGTAGGTTCCAGCCTTGTCACCAATAACGGTGAGGGTCTAGACCATGCTGCAATTGGGATGTGGGCTGAGCAAATGGCAGCCTTACTAAAAGCTGGCCATGAAGTTTTAATGGTGAGCTCAGGAGCAATTGCTGAGGGCATGCAACGTTTGGGGTGGACCAAGCGCCCACAAGAAATACACCAACTTCAGGCGGCAGCTGCAATTGGGCAAATGGGTTTAGTGCAAGTTTATGAGAGCTCTTTTGCGCGCTTTAATTTACATAGCGCACAGATTTTGTTAACTAATGCTGACTTAGCAAACTCAGAGCGTAATGCGAATGCAAAGGCAACCTTAGAAACTTTATTAAAGTTGGATGTCGTTCCAATTATTAATGAGAATGACACTGTAGTGACTGATGAAATTAAGTTCGGCGATAACGATAGCCTTGCAGCTTTAGTGAGTAATTTAATTCATGCCGATTTGTTAGTGATTTTGACTGATCAAGGTGGTTTATATACTGCTGACCCTCGTCAGCATGCCGACGCCACCTTGTTAAGTAATGCTATTGCAGGCGATCCTGCTCTTGAGAAAATGGCTGGAGGCGCCGCCAGTGAGTTAAGTAAAGGCGGGATGTTGACGAAAGTGCTGGCTGCCAAGGTTGCCGCTCAGACCGGAGCATCCACTGTGATTGCTTCTGGTCGCGAACCCAATGTGCTAACTCGCCTCTTAGCGGGCGAGAAGATTGGTACGCACTTATCTGCTGCTAAGAATAGCTAGTTCGCAATTATTCCAAATGAGTTACTAGGCTGAGTACCGCCAGTAAAATTGCTTGGATTAAGCGCTTTCAAAATAGCAGTCATACTTTTTTCTTGAGTGGTGAAATTACAGAATGCACCTTGAGCTAAAGCTGCTTGATAGCGATTGGGCACCTTGCTTTGAATTTCTCGCCAAGTAGATAAAGGATTTTCTCTCCAAGAGCCATTCTCGAGGTTTCCATAAAGACGCCACTGAAATGAATCACAACGAATGCCTTCATATTGCGCTTGTTGTTCACCGCTGGGATTGGTCATAACAACAATGTAGCGTGTAATTCCGTCTTTACCTATCAAGATGGAGCTTGTGTCTACTGCAAACTTGAATACGGTAGCCTGAGAAACATAGAAGGGCTGCAGGGTAGCTTTATTGGGTGGGTTTAGGGGCATTGTGGTTGTACCTTCTTTAAACACCGAAGGAGCAAAAGGATCTAGGCCACTTTCTAAAGGGTCACCAGCACAAGCCATTAAGCTTGCCCCGATTGAAATGCTGATCGCATAAGCGCTCATTTTGCGTAAGGTAGCATTCATTTTTCTTTATCCGATTTGGTAGATGTTTTGTTTTGATCGTCATCGCCTGCATAAAAAGACTGAATGAGATCAAGTGGGGTTCCCCAAGCAAGTTGTTGCATCCGCAAGCCCCTAGAAAGGTAGCGAGCCAATTCTGAAAGAGCAAGTTCATAAACCTCGCGCTTAAAGTCAATCACACTATCTAATTGGATCCAAAAGGGGACCCAACGCCAAGCATCAAATTCTGGATGCTCAGAGGCGCGCAGATGAATATCGCTATCCAACCCTACTAGGCGTAAGAGAAACCAAATTTGTTTTTGCCCCCGATAAGCAGTGCGGTGAACTCGAGTGGCATGTTGACGACGTAAGTATTCCTCAGGGACGTCATAACGAAGCCAATCCCTGGTCCGTCCAATAATTTGGACATGCTCCGGCAGTAAGCCAACTTCCTCATGCAATTCGCGGTACATGGCCTGCTCAGGGCTTTCACCATGCTGAATCCCACCCTGTGGGAACTGCCACGAATGCTGCCCAACGCGTTTTCCCCAGAAAACCTCGTTACGGCCGTTAAGGAGGACAATGCCGACATTGGGGCGATACCCTTCACGGTCAAGCATGATCGTGCCTCAAATCCTTTAAAATCAATGATTTGATTATATCCATACATGAAAGCATCACAATCATTTCTCGCCACGCTAAAAGAAGCCCCTTCAGACGCTGAAGTGGTTTCGCACAAACTCATGGTGCGGGCAGGTTTAATTCGCAAGCTGAGCGCGGGCATTTATAACTATTTGCCGCTCGGTTTGAAGGTGATTCGTAAGGTGGAAAACATTATTCGCGAAGAAATGAATCGTGCGGGCGCGATTGAGCTACTAATGCCAATGATTCAACCTGCTGAATTGTGGCAGGAGACTGGTCGTTGGGAAAAAATGGGCCCTGAATTACTGCGTATTAAAGATCGGCATGATCGCGATTTTTTAATTCAGCCAACTTCCGAGGAAGTGATTACCGATTTAGCTCGGAATGAAATTAAGAGTTACAAACAGCTACCGATCAATTTTTATCAAATCCAAACGAAGTTTCGTGATGAGCGTCGCCCCCGTTTTGGCATCATGCGTGGTCGTGAGTTCAGTATGAAAGATGCTTACTCATTTGATCGTGATGTGGACGGCCTAAAGAAGTCTTATCAAATCATGTTTGACGCTTACACACGCATCTTTAATCGTATGGGTTTAAAGTTCCGTGCAGTCACAGCTGATAACGGCGCAATTGGTGGATCAGGTAGCCAAGAGTTTCATGTGATTGCAGATACTGGTGAAGATGCCATTGTGTATTGCCCAAATTCGGATTACGCTGCGAATTTAGAAGCCGCCGAATCACTTACTTTGATAGCAGCAAGGGCTGTAGCAAGCACGTCTATGGCCAAGGTATCAACGCCTGATAAAACAAATTGTGTAGAGGTTGCGAAATTTTTAAATATTCCTCTTGATCAGACTGTGAAGTCTTTACTCTTTGCAGCCGATCAAGAAAAAGGCCCCGCCAAACTCTTTATGCTTTTGGTGCGCGGTGATCATGAGCTCAATGAAGTGAAGGCTAGTAAGGTTCCCGGCATGGGTCAGTCACGCTTTGCTACTGAGGCTGAAATTAAGCAAGCATGTAATGCGCCTGCAGGTTATTTAGGTCCAGTCGGTATTAGTGATAATGTGACTGTGGTGGCAGATCGGACTGTGGCCAATATGGCTAACTTTGTGTGCGGTGCCAATGATGCTGGGTACCACTTAACGGGGGTGAACTGGGGACGCGATTTACCAGAACCCTTAGTACTCGATATTCGTAATGCTGTAGTTGGTGATCCTTCTCCAGATGGCAAAGGTGTAGTCGATATTTGTCGCGGCATTGAAGTAGGTCACGTATTCCAATTAGGCACACGTTATTCGGAAGCAATGGGCTGCACCTACCTTGATCAGCAAGGTAAAGCACAGCCAATGGTGATGGGTTGCTACGGTATTGGCGTAACGCGCTTGTTGGGTGCAGCTATCGAGCAAGGACATGATGAGCGCGGCATTATTTGGCCAATCTCCATAGCCCCATTTGAAGTGGTCATTTGCCCAATGGGTTACGACAAGTCTGAGGCAGTCAAAGCAGCTTGCGATCAATTGCATCATGAATTACTTGCTGCTGGTGTTGATGTGATCTTAGATGATCGTAATGAACGCCCAGGCGCAATGTTTGCAGATTGGGAGTTGATTGGTGCACCATTTCGCGTAGTGATCGGAGACCGTGGCCTAGCTAACGCTGAAGTGGAGTTCAAGGGCCGCACTGATGCTGATTCCCAAAACATTCCACTAGCGGATATCAAGGCAAAAGTGAGTGCTGCTGTTCAGGCAGCTAAGAACTCAATTCAATAAGTTATTTTTTAAAGAGTCCGCCAATACCTTTGGCGGCTCCTTTTGCAGCCATGCTTGCCATGGTGCGTGCCATCTTCCCACCTTTGAATTGTTTCATCATCGTTTGCATTTGTTCAAACTGAGTAAGCAAGCGATTCACTTCTTGTACTTCTACACCAGCACCTGCCGCAATACGCCGCTTGCGGCTAGCCTTCAGTAATTCAGGCTTACTGCGTTCACGCGGGGTCATACTATCGATAATCCCGCGCATACGGGTTGTTTGCTTGTCTGCATTACTCAGATTGGTTTTAGAAGCTGCTTGAGCAACCTGGCTTGGTAGCTTATCCATCAAGCTGGCCATGCCGCCCATCTTTTGCATTTGTATGAGTTGATCACGAAAATCTCCCAGATCAAATCCGCCTTTAGAAATCTTGCTTGCTAACTTTTCTGCTTTAGCAATGTCAACGTTTTGCTGCGCGTGTTCAACTAGGGCCAGGATGTCGCCCATACCCAAAATTCGGCTGGCCATACGCTCGGCATCAAACGCTTCAAGACCATCCATTTTTTCTGCCACACCAATAAACTTGAGTGGTACACCAGTGACTTGACGCACAGACAAAGCAGCACCACCGCGAGAATCACCATCAAGCTTAGTGAGGATGACGCCCGTTAGCGGGAGTGCTTCATGGAAAGCCTTGGCAGTATTAACAGCATCTTGGCCCAACATCGCATCCACTACGAAGAGGGTTTCAATCGGGTTAAGAGTAGTGTGCAAGGTTTTAATTTCTTGCATGAGCGCTTCATCAATACCTAATCGACCAGCGGTATCCACTAGCAAGACATCAAAGTAATGGCGACGGGCCCAGTCCAGAGCGGCAATGACAATATCATTTGGCTTTTGATCTACGCTACTAGGGAAGAACTCGGCGCCCACTTGTTTGGTGACAGTTTCTAATTGCTCGATCGCAGCAGGGCGATAAACGT
>CAIVXR010000159.1 GCA_903909925.1 uncultured beta proteobacterium
CAATTACAGTCGTTATCGGGTATGCGATAAGCGGGATTCATCCAATAACCGTTGTAGACATAATCAACCACTTTAATTTCACTAAGGTGCTTGACCCAATATGTGCCGTCATAGCCGGGCACAATTAATTTAATTGGATAGCCGTTTAAGAAAGGAATATCTGTTCCATTCATTTGGTAGGCAACCATGACATTACCATCCATGGCGTGGTCAATATCTAAACCTTTTACAAAATCAGAATCACTTGGCAACACTGGCTGATCTAAACCATCAAAGGTTACCTGCTTAGCACCGCGACCAGGATTGGCCGCTTTCAAAATATCCTTTAAGGCAACGCCAACCCAAGCGGCATTACCCATCGCACCATTACCCAATTGACCACCATTGACTCTGGGTTCGAATAAACCACGGCTGTTACCTGAGCATTGATTGACCGCAACAATGCGCTGGGATGGGAAGTTTTTCTTTAAAGACTCTAGAGAAATCTCCAAGGGCTTTTCTACATTGCCACCCACCTTTAATTTATAAGTATTGGGGTCAATCGATGTTGGAATCCCCGCCATGTGATAGCGCACAAAAAATTCATCATTTGGCGTAATGACATGATTGTCGTAATACTTAAAAGGTGTCTCTAATTGCGGTGGCCTAGAAGTCAGCACAATCATGGGCTTCTTTTCAGGAAACGCCATAAGTTCACGTTCACCATAGCCTATTGGCAAATTAGTTCTCTCTGCCCCCAAAGCCCAAGATGGTAATAAAGAACTGGCCCCACCAGCCAGTGCTGCTGCAATGACTTTACGTCTGTTGGTAAAGTTCTCTGAATTCATGGATGTCTCCTCCATAGTATTAGCCTTTTAAGAATAACTGCTTTAATGGGGCCTATAGATAAGTAAAAACCCTCAAGCAAAACTAAAAGGGAGCTTTAAAAGGCTTTTAAGTAGAGTGCCTATACATGACACTTAAATAAACGTCCATCTAACAGAGGGCTCAGGGCAAGAAAATCACTTCACCAATGCCTGAATGATCTTGCTGATCTGCAAACACTTTAGCAATTTCTACTTGGGCAAAATGTCCGGTACAGTGCCCTGCTGCAACCCTTTGTAGCTTCCACTTATCTTTAAAATTGGTAACGGTTTGCCTAACCGTATCATCTGGTTTATCAACTAAGTGCAGCCCGCCGGCAATGGTGTAGATATTTGGGCTAATTTCACTGATCTTGCCTAGTATTTTTTCAATTCCTGGATGGGAGCAACCTACGATCACTGCTAATCCTTTTGGCGTCTTAATTGCCATGGATACTTCAGCAAGCTCTAAGGTGCCCTTAACATCGGATACAGTTCTAATCAGGAAAATGCCTGGCGTAACTTCAGTGGTATCAGTGATGAGCTTAATATTTGCATTTTTCCATGGCGAATCGACTGAGGCTTTGCCAAGTTTGCCATCAAAATACTGTAAATCGTTAGGTAATAATTCGACCTTTCTTTGGAGTGCCTGGGGCGCGCTAAAAGGTGTCCCAAATGAACCTGTCTCTATCGGGGCATAGATAATTACATTGGGATTTTTCTCAAGCACATAATTTAATCCGCTTGTATGGTCACCATGTCTATGAGAAAGCACTACAAAATCTATTTTCGATAAATCAATATTGAGCCGATCAACGTTGGATTTAAATGCTGCATACTGCCCGCCCGTGTCAAATAAAATCTTCTTGCCGCCATATTCAACCAAAGCAGAGTATCCCCAGCCGCGCTCAAGATCAGAAGGTTTGCCAAAAGCATCGTAGATGATGGTTACTTTTCCACCCGAGGGCTCTTGTTCTTTTGCAGAGGCAACTCTATAAATTGCTGAAAGGCCAATAATTGAAATTAAAGCCATTAGGCCTAGTGATATGAGTTTTTTCATGTCGATTGTCTTTGCTTAACTTTTATAATTTGAGAGGGGGCTTATCAAACCTGATTTGTCTCAGAAACAATCTACCACGATTTAATAAAGCAAGATAAATTTGTTTAAAAACGATGTTAGAAACAGTAGAATTTGGGAAGATGTAGTTATTTAATTAGCGCAGATAAATAAGCAGATATGAGCACAAAAAGAAAACTGGATTTTTACTTTAGCTTTATCTCCCTATACACTTATATTGGCTATGAGGCTTTTGAGGCACTAGTTCAAAAATACGATCTTGAGGTCACTTATAAACCGATTGATCTGCATGCAGTATTTTCAGTTAGCGGTGGCTTACCGGTTAGTAAAAGGCCACCCCAAAGACAAGCCTATCGATTTGTTGAAATGCAGCGCTGGGCAATCACTCGCAATATACCGTTGGTACTCAAGCCAAAACACCATCCATCTGACCCAGTCATTGGTCACCGCATGTTAATTGCAGCCATGGCTCAAAATTTAGATGTGCGGGCTTTTATACGCAATTCTTTAAAGATTCTTTGGGTTGACGATTTAGACATCAAAGATTCTCAGCTAATGGTAGAGGTTGCGAATAAATCAGGTTTAAATGGAGAGCTGCTACTAAAAGATAGCGCCAGCGACGAGGTTGATACTGAGGTCAATCGATTAACAGCAGAAGCAGTTGAGAGGCAGGTTTTTGGTACGCCCTTCTTTTTTTATCGAGATGAACCTTTTTGGGGTCAGGATCGATTGGACTTATTAGAAGATGCTATCCAGTCTAATCGAGACCCGATCTCTTTTAGACTAATTAGCTAGCTCTCCTTTACCGTTGTCTGATGGTTCGCTTAGTCCCTATTGGGTTTCCACTTGCCCGAATATGATTTTTACAATGAGGGCAAGTCAAGCCATCCCACGGACTCAGATGATCTCCAGAGCCGCAGTCTTTGCAAACTGGGCTACTAGAGAGCACTTCATTACAATTTCCAGGACTGGTGAAGCTATAGCTAGCAATGGCGGAGCAAGAACCACAAACCATCGCTCTCTCAGAGAAATGTGGGCTAATCTCAGCGCCAATGCTACTAGTACATTCGTATCCACAAGAGTTACAGGCAAACTTGTATCTTGCTGCCATAGCTAGCTTCCCTTATAGATCTTCATCACCTGAGCCCATTTCTCATTGGTATAGCGAAGGCGCATTTGTCGCTCTTGATTAGCAACACCAATAGTGATTCGCTTGTTGACTAGGTCGCTATAAACGTCATCCACTTTAGAGTAGTAATATTCATAAACAGCAATCATTTCTGGTTTTGGTAATTCTTTGGCAATAGGCCTACATTGCAGGGTGGCATCCTTAAATCTGGTTAACGCTGCTATCTGTTCATCATTAATAAAATCCGTTGAACTCATTAACTTTTTTGCATTAGGGTTATTTGCTGAAATAACTATGATATTGTCATTAACATACTTTTCATCGTCTGTTTTATTGATATCAGCAATGCAAGCAGACATTTTTTTCTGAACCAGCTCAACTTGTTTTTGAATCTCATTATTACTTTCTGCTGTTGATGCTGTATTACCTAGTTTGTTACTAGCACAAGCTGTTAAAAATAATGCAAAAAGGCAGGCTACTCTAAAAATATTCTTCATAATCAATTCCTAATAATGTGTCGCGTGTGTATTTAGTGATAAACAATATCAGCGCGACGATTTTGTTCATAAGCTTCTTCGGTTTGTGCGGGATTGACTGGCTTTTCTTTGCCAAAGCTCACAGCTTCAACCTGAGATTCACTAACGCCTTGAGCAACAAGAGCTTGTTTAACAGCTTGAGAACGCTTTTGCCCTAAGGCTAAGTTGTACTCTGCAGTTCCACGATCATCAGTATTGCCTTGAATAATAATGGCAGCTTTTTGTCTTTGAAAAGTTTTGAGGTATTGTGCGTGAGCAGAAATAATAGGGGCATATTTTGGATCGATCGTATAGCTATTAAACATAAAGTAGATTGATCGCTTGCCATAGACACTAGACTTTTGATCGCTGACTGGATCATAAGCTGATGAACTATTAGCATTTACAGAAGCTACACTATTCGAACCATCTAACTTCACGCTACTGCATGCAGCAATCACTAACACGAGTAGTGCCAATAGAAATACTTTGACAAATTTAAACATAATGAATGTTCCCAGATATGGCCACATTAATGCAGCCTTACTAATTTAGGATTGAACTATGCGTATCAATCCCGCCCAATAAAATTAGGCGATAGCTTTGGGGGGCTTGAATGCTGTATCAGGATAGTTTTGAGAAAGCGAAGAATCGCTTTCAAGACAAAACTTGCTAGCTTGAGAAGAAATAGCTAAAACTGTGAACCCGAGCTCATTCAAATTTGCTGTAATGTGGCTCATGAGATTTAGGGAGCTGGCTTGATGGTGTTTATCAAATGCTGATTCATTACTCTCAAGCGAGTGCTGAGTGGATGGACTAATGCTGTAAGTACTTATATGATGGGCTCGCTCTATTGCTGACTCCACAAATACTCCAGAAGCCATGACCCTGAATGTAATCAAGAAGAGGCTAATGGCTAAAACGATGGTTTTGCTACGAGGCAACATAAATTAGATTCTATACCCCAAATAATCTTCTTTCATCCTTTTAAGAGCATTTTAAGCACTGCTCCGCGATGAGTACCCTTTAAATTAATCTTTCATGTTGAGTTTTTCGATTAATCCGACAAAAAACCACCCGCAGGTGGTTTTGAATAGGAATAAGATTCCTTGGCTTATTTCTTAGGGGCCTTTGCGTAGCGCAGGTAAGGCAGCTTTATATCAAGCTGACCATAGTTGGCTGTTGCCTGCTCATCATTTAAAGCCAGCCCTACGATCACATCTTGCCCAGGCAGCCAGTTTGCTGGGGTCGCCAACGGCAGACCATCCGTTATTTGAATAGCATCTAAGGCTCTGAGAATTTCAGCAAAGTTACGACCCACAGACATTGGATATGACATTGTTAACCGTAACTTTTTATCCGGCCCAATAATAAATACCGTTCTCACTGTTGCGCTGTGAGCAGGAGTACGGCCATCTGGCAAATAAGCATCGGCAGGAAGCATGTCATAAAGCTTAGCCACTACCAGAGAAGTATCATCAATGATTGGAAAATCTGCAGGCGCTCCTGCAAAAGAAGCAATATCTTTTTTCCATTTTTGATGGTCTTCTACACTATCCACCGAGATACCCATGACCTTGGTATTGCGCTTTATAAACTCAGGAGCCAGTTTTGCCACTGCTCCAAACTCTGTTGTGCACACAGGCGTAAAGTCTTTTGGATGAGAAAATAAAATAGCGTAGCTGTTACCAATCCAATCATGCAAGGTTAATTTACCAGCAGTCGAATCAGCAGTGAAGTTTGGTGAAAGATCATTAATACGTAGTGACATGTTTGCTCCTTAATTTAAATAGATGCTCAATATTACGCCCTATTATGGCCTTGCATGAGATGGTGGAATTAGTTGACGGGAATAGCTAAAACAAAGAAATATTGAGCAGATTTGTTCGTCAATCTTAATGATAAGGGACTGCTTGAGTTGCAACTCCGTATGGATTCTTAATTAAAGGCTCCTTGTCTTCGCCCTTATAACCGCTATCAATCAAAGAGCCCTTTCTCCACAGCTCAGGGTAATCGGGCTTCATAGAAACACCATACAAAGGCTTATAGGCTCCCTTATGGCAAGTTAAGCAGGCAACCTTAGGGGTGTCGCCAGCCTCACCTAAACGGTAATCAGGCAATAGTGGCGCAATTGGTATCAATACATTGGTATTGAGCTCTCTTACCATCCGAATGCCATACCATGCCTGCGCACGCTGCGGTGGGCTTTGGGGCCAACTAGCAAAAGCACGGGTTGAGTGACAGTAGTTACAGTTCACACCTAATGATTTAGACATATAAATCATCAAAGCATAGGTGTGCTCCGCTTTTTGGACACTGTCATGTTTTTGATCTGGCGGTAATGCTGTAGTCCCCTGTAACCGAATTTGATTTTCTGAAATCAAATAGGTTGAAAGTGGATCAAACGGTAAAGAGGTATTGCCATTAGTTTTGATGCCAGCCATATTTTGATTATTCTTGGCTCCTAAGAATTTGGGTGGATGGTCTTGCATTGGATTGCGATACCAATCACCCGAGGGTACTGCTTGACCACGGTGGCAAGTCCAGCAAGTAACGCCTGTTTCTTTAACGTGCGAGGTCCACTCATTATTGATTCTACGAGTCATTAGAATCATGCGTCGCGCAACACGTTTAGTGTACTTCTCATCTGAAGCAAGATTTTTAGGGTTATGACAGTAGTTACAACCCTCTTCAGGCGCTACCCACGTTGATAATGCTCCCATTAGTCTTGAGAACTCTAAGACTGTTAAATCATTTAAAACTTGGACATTCTTATATTTTTTACTAACGGGGGGCAGCGTTGGGTCTGGGTCATCAATTGGATCTGCTTCCGGAATCTCATTAATCTCTGCATTCGCATCAATGCCAGCTTTGGTATATAGCAAATTGGCAGAGGTGCCCCTGTAGCCGTGTTGAACAGAAATAGGGGCATCACGAAATACCAGCCCAATAAACAAGCAAAATATGACAACCCCAAAAATTCCGCTAAATATTTTGATCACACTGGCTTCTTTTAATTATTATTTTTGCGGGAATGCAATGATATGTTTAGGCTTTTTTAAGCACCTTAAAGTTTTTACACCAGCCATTTTCTGGAGTCATTGCATCATCAAAGAATGAGCAGTTACCATAGCCAGCTACAGATTTGTTCTCACGACCATTCCAGAGCTGGCAAGTAGAACATTTTTGCTCTGCAGTATGTTTTTTGTACTTAGACTCATCCACTTCAGTGGTGTTGAGCTTAAAACCCATAGATTTTGCATAGGAGTCATTCACGTCTAATTTAGCAGCTGCAGCAGCATTTCTCACAAAAGCGAATGCAGAAGCTGCACCGACTACTTGCATCATAAAAACACGGCGGCTAGATTTAATATTGCTTTTCAACTTCTTCTCCTTTTTTAAATTCTCAAATTGTTATGTCAGATAAAAAATTCTTTATTTAGATCTATTGATTCTTTAATGACTTCACAAATGCATCCATCCAACTTCCGCAATACCAGCCGTACGTCCAAACAGAGTAATGGCAGTCATTTTCTTTGTCTTCTCCAGCAAAACTATCTTTCGTTACCGGATCTAAAGTAGCCTTTTCTTCATTTGGCGGTCCCTGAATCGAAGCCAAATACAGTGATATTGAATTAATTTGGGAGTCAGACAGATTTGCCATGATTTTGGTCATCGCAATCCGAGCTCGATAATTGAGGTAATAGACGTGTTGGCCAGCTACCCGAGGTATTGGTGAATCGCCCTGACCTAGCTCACCATGGCAAGAGGCGCAGGCCTTCACTTCTTTGCTAGGAATACCTTTTTGATAGATCTCCTTACCCTCTGCAATCAAAGCAGCATCTGCAGCACTCACTTTATAAGTGGGGCCAGAAGCGAAATTAGGATCTGGTTTAGAGAAATAAGAAGTAAGGTCACTGATTATGGAAGGATCAACATTATTTGCTTTCATAGGAGGCATATTGGCAAAGTAAACAGCGATTTCATCCATTTGCTTTGGTGTCAGGTAACGGCCTGGCCCCCACATAAATTGCTTAGTATGGGCACTGTCACGCTCCCTACCTTTAATCACTTCTAACTGTCCTACGATATAGTCCTTGTTCTGTCCAGCCAACTTCGGAAACATGCCATTTTGTGACTGCCCATCAATACCATGACAGGTTGAGCAGACTTGCTGCACCAATACTTCACCAGAAACATTCGGATTCGCCCAATTGCGACTACGCTCATTATTGACGCAACCGAGTAAGCAAAGTGATAACAAACCAATGCCAAACAAAAAGAATTTCATGGGCAATTTAATGAATTTCATGTTGGCTGCCTGAATAAATTTTCGATGTCGTGAGGTTGTTCATATCAAGCTTAATAAGCCAACCATAACCATAAGTAGGTTGTGTTATTGTCCGATGCATTGCGACCATAGCCATCATAGTTTTGTTTTGCTCCGGCAAATTTTGTCCAATAGGTTTGGGTTAAAGACAAACGCATGTTTTGCAAGGGCTGCCAAAAGATAGAGGGAATCCAGGCATTAGAGTTGGGGGAATTTGTAGCACTTGCGAGATTGGCTGATTTAGGCGCAGGTAGAGAAGTATCGCCACCAGTACCTGATGGATATTTCGTGCTGTCTGAGCTGCCCGTGATACTCCAGTAGGCTAAATTTGCACCGTATTTAGCGTTGTAAATATAGGAGATCTTGGCATAACGAGAGTACATATTATTAAACTGATTGGCATAGGCAAGACCAGTTGCGTCATTGATGCTCTCTTGAACATATCTTAATTGTGCTGAAACGACATGCGGACTAGAGATGTACTGATATTGCGAATCTAAGCCTCGATCTTGATACATGACTGCAGGGGTTCCGGAAGCTATTGGAACGTTTGTGCCAGTAGCATCAGGCAAGCCCAATGTTGAAAAATCTGCAATTTTTGAATTCATGCCAAAAGCACCCACCATAATATTGTGAGCGCCCCACTCCTTAGTGGCAGCTAAACGGTAATAGGGATTGACTCCTACAAGATTGGTGGTGCTATTACGCGTGGGATTTGATGAGGGATTTTTGGACCCGTCATTGATCCACGACATAAATTTAGTGGCACCTGTATTTGCTGTATATCCGCCAACTTCTGCATACCAGTTTCTGTTAATGTAAACATAACCATTTACACCCCTAGCTGAGCCACCGCCATAACTCTCAATTTGAGTTTGATAAGGTGGCAAAGCTCCTGATGCAGTTGAGCTGATTTGATATGGATAAAAATAAGCGGGTGTTGAGTTAAATACGTCAGTTACCCCAGGGTTGTTATTTAACGATGTACCGAAAATAATATCTTTGTAACCATTCGAGTAATGATCGGCGTAACGTAAGTCAAAGTTATCAGCTCCGAAGACTGAATTATTCTGATTGGCTGGGTTTAAATTATAGTAAAACGAGTATTGAGCAAATAAACCAAGGTTGTCGGTAATTTTTCCACCTGCATATACAGAAACTTGGTCAATCTTAAAATTGCCATTGCGGTTATCAATTGCTGCAGGATCGTTACCATCTGAGCCATTGCTCTTATTATTTTTCATGGTGTTTGAGCCAGCTTGCACAGACATCGCCACAGGAAATATCCCTTTTGCCGGATCCCACTGCTGATCACCCTGGGTGTAACCAGTCAACTTAAAATATCTACCATATGGAGTTAACTCTGGATATTGACCGCCAACGTGACAGGCCACACAGTTCTGCTGCACCTGTCTCGCAAACAGTGGAATAGCTTCAGCAGTGGTTGATAACAGGGTCGATAGAATAACTGCAACACCTAGTACTAAAAATGGCTTGGCAAAATTATTCATTTTGTTATGCGTCATAGGTGGGCCCAAAAAGCTGCTTTACTTTCATGCAATAGATTTAACCTCAATGAGGTAGCCTCTATCTGCAGAATATAAATTCACTGGTTTTGTGTTTTATTTCTAAAATGTTTTTTTAAATATTTCACGAAAATGAAATAATCGAATATAGGTATAAACCATTAATTCTGGGTATATTTAAAAAACTAGTAACCGTCTTTTCGCTTTTTTGGCCTGCCAAGCACGATTCGAACCAAACTTTATGGGCAGCTATTTGTAACTGGTTTTCCGGCTAAGCGATCTTTAACCCAAGTCAGATACATCGGCGCTGATAATCCAGGAGTTGAGAAATGCGTTTGCTCTCCCGGTAGCTGAATACGCTCAATATTGCCACCCATGGCACACATTTGCTTTTGATAAAGTTCGTGCATGATCGGGGGTACCGCAGTATCTTTCGTGCCCCAATAGATCACAACGGGTGCAACAGGCTTTACGGGTAAAACGCTGCCGTCAATGAGCGCTTTGGCCCAGGCCAAAGTATTAATAGGCTTATCACGCAGAAGTGTTTTGAACTGATTACCATAGGTATAACTGAAGGTATCGGCAGTCACATGCATGCATTTGTTCAGGACTACTTGATCGACTACCTTAGAACCTTGATCCGTGAATAGATCGCTGAGCTTTAGATTAGGATAAGCTGCTTGAGTCCCCCATAACGTCATAGCAAAATGGGAGAAGTTAAACACATTGTCGGAAAATAACTGAATGAGTCCATTTACAGCTTTATCTGCAGACGCTTGATCTTTAGTGGCATTTTGGATCATCACAGCAGCATCATCAGGAGCCATGGCAACAAATCCCAGCACCTGTAAATCATCAGTCACGGCACCCTTCTTGTTGAAGTATTCCCCTAAGCTAGCAGCAGCGATTGTAGCCCCGCCGCCCTGAGACCAACCATAGAAAATGGTGCGCTTACCAGCTCCAGTATCTTTCATGGAAATTGCTGCGCGTGCTGAATTAATTAAATCACGACCATTGCTCCCCGCAACTGCATATTGATGTTTGCCACCACCACCTAAGCCTTGATAGTCAGTTGCTACAACAACATAGCCCTCTTTAATAAACTCCTCAAGGTTTGGAATACCGTAGTCCGTCCATGAATTACCGCCCACCAAGAAATACTGATTGAGTGGAACTGCGGGATTTGTTACTTGTGAAGGCCCACAATTTTGTGCAGTTCCCGTAGTACCATGCGCCCATGCAAGAACGGGTCTACCCTCTTTAGGAGCTTTGCCAACTGGAGCCACAACCAAACCTGTTGAGATTGTTAGGCGCTCAGCAATATCTGAAGAGATGTAAGCGATCTTCCATGCTTGCGCACCTTTGATTGGGGTACTGATCTTTTCTTGCTTGATGATCTGACCCAGTTTGCCTTCAGATGTCATTTTCATGACATCCGCATAAAAAGGCGGCATAGATGGATTGGCGTTAACTACAGCAAAAGAAAAACTCAATGTAGAGGCAACGATTAATGTGAAAAGTAGTTTTCTCATATTTAATTAACTCGAAAGAATAGAAAAATACTGAAATTAGACAGAAATTATCCCTGTTTTAATTGCTTTTGGCTTTGCTTTTTTGGCCTGCCCAGCACGATTCGAACGTGCGACCTACGCCTTAGCTAAATTTGGCGCACAAGGCTTCAACAAATATATCGGCCTGATTGACTGCCCAAGCAGCATCTTCTTCCAAAACGGCGTCACCTTTATAGTCCGCCATAAGACGAAGATCTTCAACCTTGTTTAAGGACTTACCTAGCTCCACTGAAACTTGACCAGATTTGACAAGCTCAAGACTGAATTTTGATATAAGACCACTATGGGTCTTTGTATTGACTGTTGACTCATCGATACCACATGCTAAAAGTGCTGCTCTAGCAGCATCAAACATTGCATAATAAGCACGGTTACAAGCCCCATCAACATCCCCAGCATCTAACAAAATTCGAGCTGAGGTTGCTGCAGTTTGAGCTTTAGCAAAAAGCTCTTTTGCCTTCAAAGAGCAATGCCTTCATTTTGAATATTCCTTAAAAGACTAGGATTGGAGTAATTTTCTGGGTGATCCCACTCCTCCTGCCAAATAGGCAAAGGTTGAATGCGAATGCCGGAATCCAACAGAACGTCATAGGCCAAATCATCCATCGCAAATTTAGTAGCCATAAAGCGGCTCGGTTTGCCTCGCAATAAAATGGCAATATCTGCATCACTCTCGCTTTGGTGTGTATTGCGAGCACGACTACCAAACAGGAAGGCCTTGCTTACATCATATTGACGCGCAATTTTTTCCATAAACGCATGAGCTGCATTTTGGGTGGCTATGTCAATCATGGCTGAATTCATAATGTGCAATTATGCAAAGAAATAGCTATCTGAGCAACAGATATACTGCCAACAGGGGTACAAGTTGAGGTTTTTTGGCCTGCCCAGCACGATTCGAACGTGCGACCTACGCCTTAGAAGCTTTAAAAATGAG
>CAIVXR010000160.1 GCA_903909925.1 uncultured beta proteobacterium
ACGAGCCAAAGATTGCCATTGCAGCAAGACCTTTTCTTGTTCTGCCATCTCCAAAGAAAATAGGGGTCTAGAGATCACATCTGCAAACTCTTCTAGAGTTTTTCGGCTCGCAAGCGCATCGATTCTTCGCTCAAGTAGTGCTTGCTTTATGTGAAGCACTCTAAAGTCATTGAAGACAAATAGATCTAGCAAAACATTGGTATCAAAGACAACGGATTTCATCTTCAAGAAATGACTTAGTCTTGATTTCTGCGCCAAACTTCGGGTGTGATCGTTACTTGTCCTTGTTCTGAAGAAACATAAGCTTCCCCATCTTGAATATTGACATGTATCACCATGCTGCGCTCTATTAGTTTATTTAATTCTTTTGCTTGTTCTGCTGGAATGGAAATAATTTGGAGATTGCGAGCGCGTGTGAGTTTATTGGCAATGCCATCCCACCAAATCTTACTGGTGTGTCCACCATAGCAATAAACAATAACCTGATCAGATCTACCACAGGCTTTCAGAATACGGCGATCATCTGGTTGTCCAATCTCAATCCACAGCTTGATAGCATCGGTGAGATCTTTAATCCAGAGATCAGGTTCATCAGTATCACTTAAACCCTTGGTAAACACTAAATCCTCATGTGCTTGTAAAGCAAAGGCGATGATTCTGACCATCATTCGCTCCTCAGTTTCGGAAGGATGCTTAGCAATAGTGAGGGAGTGACTGCCGTAATAGTGGCGGTCAGAGTCTGCGACGTGAAGGTCTGCTTTGTAGATAGTTGCGCGTAGAGCCATGCCGCATTATCGCCTGTATGGCTAACTACCCGAGGCAGCCCGGTCTTTAACCAGTATCATTTGTCCCTAGAGACTGAATATAGCTAGCCAAGAGCCCCATGATCCGTATTACTGAACTGCGTCTACCTATCGACCATGCCCCAGAAGCTCTGGAGGCAGCGATTCTTAAACGCCTCAATTTATCCGTCAAGGATTTAATTGACTTTGAGGTCTTTAAGCGTAGTTACGATGCCAGAAAAAATGTAGCACTTTCTTTTATTTATACAGTTGATCTGTCTATTAAAGATGAAGAGGCTATTCTTAAAAAGTTTGATGGTGATATTCATATCAGGCCATCACCTGATACGAGTTATCGCTTGAAAGCCAAGGCACCTGAATCAATTGGTACGGGTAAAGCGTTACGTCCGGTAGTAATTGGTTTTGGTCCTTGTGGAATATTCGCTGCACTAGTGTTAGCACAAATGGGATTTAAACCGATTGTGCTAGAGCGCGGTAAGAAGGTGCGAGAGCGCACGCAAGATACCTGGGGTTTATGGCGCAAGAAGGTGCTCAACCCTGAATCTAATGTGCAATTTGGAGAGGGAGGCGCCGGTACTTTCTCAGATGGTAAGTTATGGAGTCAGATTAAAGATCCTCAGTTTTATGGCCGCAAAGTCATTAATGAGTTTGTGAAGGCAGGTGCGCCCGCAGAAATTCTGTATGTTGCCAAGCCGCACATCGGCACCTTCCGTTTAGTGGGCGTAGTAGAAAAAATGCGCCAAGAAATTATTGATCTTGGTGGGGAGATTCGGTTCTCTCAAAAAGTTATTGGCTTTGATATTCAAAATGAGCAAATTACTGGAGTCAAAATTGAAGGGCATGATGATCTGCCCGCTAGTCACGTAGTGCTTGCACTAGGTCACAGTGCACGCGACACCTTCCACGCTCTGCATGATGCTGGAGTGTTTATGGAAGCTAAGCCATTTTCGGTGGGTTTTCGTATTGAGCATCCACAATCGTTAATTGATAAGGCGCGCTTGGGACCTCATGCTGGCAATGAACTCATTGGGGCTGCCGATTACAAATTGGTTCATCATGCAAAGAATGGTCGCTCGGTCTACAGCTTCTGTATGTGCCCTGGAGGTACAGTAGTAGCAGCGACTTCAGAGCCTAACCGAGTAGTAACTAATGGTATGAGTCAATATTCGCGGAATGAGCGCAATGCGAATGCCGGTATTGTGGTTGGCATTACTCCAGAAGACTATCCTGGCGGACCAATGGCTGGTATTGAATTTCAACGCGCTATTGAGTCCAAGGCTTTTGAGCTGGGCGGTGGAACTTATGAGGCTCCTGGGCAGTTGGTGGGAGATTTTTTGGAAGGTAAAGCTTCAACAGAGTTTGGCAGCGTCTTACCCTCTTATAAGCCTGGTGTACATTTAACGGATTTGGCTCAAAGCTTACCTGCTTATGCCATTGAGGCGATTCGTGAAGCCTTGCCTGTATTTGAAAAGCAAATCAAGGGCTTTTCTATGAAAGATGCTGTCTTAACCGGTGTAGAGACGAGAACATCTTCGCCACTTCGCATTACACGTGGCCTCAATTTTCAAAGCTTAAATATCAAAGGCCTCTATCCAGCAGGCGAGGGTGCTGGCTATGCCGGAGGAATCTTGTCTGCTGGCGTAGATGGGATTAAGGTAGCAGAAGCACTTGCGCTAGATTACTTATCAAAGTAAATCTTGCATCAGCAGCACTCATTTTTAGGTAATTTCAAAAATATCACCTCTTTTGCAGAAGTGACGATAATGTTGCCATGGCTTTAATCGTACTTACCGATGCAAAACTGGCTTTCGGCCACGTAGATCTCCTCGCAAATACTGCTTTTTCTCTTGAATCAGGGGAACGCGTTGGCTTAATTGGGCGCAATGGCACTGGCAAATCTTCCTTGTTAAAGATCTTGGCCGGTATTGAAAAAATGGATGATGGACTTTTGCAATATCAGCAAGGTTTAAGAATTGCCTACGTTCCTCAAGAGCCTATATTTGACGCTCAAGAAACAGTATTTGATGCGGTCTCACAGGGCGTGGCGCAAGCTAAGGCCTTGCGTGAGGAATACGAGGCACTGAGCGTGGGCGACTGGGATGATGTATCCCACCATCGCTTAGATGAGGTGCAGTCCCAGTTAGAGGCACTTAGTGGCTGGAATTGGGAGCAGCGTGTTCATGAAACGCTCGATCGTTTGCATTTAGAAGCGGATCTTAAAATCAGTACGCTATCAGGCGGAACAAAAAAACGTGTGGCACTGGCACGTGCTCTAGTAGAAATGCCCGATGTCTTAATTCTAGATGAGCCAACTAACCATTTGGATTTAGATTCGATTGCCTGGCTAGAGGAGCTTTTAAAAGAATACCAAGGCTCAGTCATTCTAGTTACCCATGATCGTGCTTTCTTGGATAACGTCTGCACACAAATCGTGGAGCTTGACCGGGGAATTTTACGAAGCTACCCTGGTAACTTTACTCAATATGAAGTACTCAAAGAGCAAGAGCTCAATGCAGAGTCATTAGCTAATGGTAGAACCGATAAATTATTGGCCCAAGAAGAGGTATGGATTCGAAAAGGTGTTGAGGCTCGCCGGACTAGGAGTGTTGCCCGTATTGCTCGCCTTGAGAAATTACGTACTAGCCGAGCTGAACGCAGAGATGAGATGGGTCAGGTGAAGTTGGCTGTTTCTGCAGGTGAACGTAGTGGCAAGATTGTGGCTGACTTACAGAATGTGAGCAAAGCCTACGATAGACCAATCGTTCAAGACTTCACAGCAACTATTTTGCGTGGCGATAAAGTAGGCTTACTAGGCCCTAACGGCGCAGGTAAAACAACCTTACTGAAATTGATTCTTGGGACAATTACACCGGACTTTGGAAGCGCTACGATGGGCACTCGTATTGAAGTGGCTTATTTTGATCAAATGCGCGAAGGCCTTGATCTCAATGCTTCGCTTGAGGATTACATTAGCCCAGGTAGTGAGTGGATTGAAATTAATGGCAACAAGAAGCACGTCAAGAGTTATTTAAGTGATTTTTTATTTGCGCCAGAGCGGACCAATTCTCCGGTAAGTACTTTGTCAGGTGGCGAGCGTAACCGTTTGCTTCTCGCCCGTTTATTTGCCAGGCCTGCAAATGTATTGGTGCTAGATGAGCCAACCAATGACTTAGATATCGACACCTTAGATTTACTTGAGCAATTGCTGCAAGATTACAAAGGCACTGTCTTTTTAGTGAGCCACGATCGTTATTTTTTGGATAACGTGGTGACTAGCATCATTGCTCATGAGGGTGATGGATTTTGGCGAGAGTATGAGGGAGGCTATGAGGATTGGAAGATTCAAAAAGCCCGTTCAGATCAAATCCGTGCTAATAATGCAAAACCTGCAGCTCAAGTAGAGCCTAAGGTAGAGGCAAAGCCAGTAGTAAAGAGTGATGTGCAAAAACTCAATGGCAAAGAGCGCCAAGAGCTAGAGGCTTTACCTTTACAAATTGAGGTACTTGAAACAGAGCAGGCTGATATTGGTATTGCAATGAGCAATCCTGATCTTTATAAGAATGAACCTGAGTTAGCGCAAAGCATGCAAGCACGCTTAACAGAAATTACTGCACAGTTGGATCAAAAGCTGCAACGCTGGGAGTTATTGCTCAGTCGTTCTGGGTCTTAAGCTTGCTTATTTGAGGTTGAGACGCGCACGAAGTTGTGCGATTTCATCTAAGAGCTCAAGAGCTAGGGCAACCCCTGGAACATTTAATTCTAGATCGTGCGTGAGATGCGCTGCAGTCTTAGCTCTTTTAAGGGAGTCCCCACTAAAGCGCCAATCTTCCGGAGATGAGCCCGCAGGGCTGAGGACACCCTCAGATACCCAAGACATAATTAATTCTTGAGGAGTGCGAGAAGCATGCGAGAGCTCCACAATACTCATATGCACTTCGTTCTCTACAACGCTTGCTTCAATCCAGGTGGTATTGATCTTTGTCATGGTCATCATCCCTTTAGGTGAGATCTGGGGTTGAAATCAAAAGCCTTCTCAAAATTTTGATAGGCTTCTTTTTGCGCATCTGTATCAGTTGGTGGCAACGCAATTGTAGGCACTACATATAGGTCGCCAGGCTGTGCACTTGGAATGCCTTTACCTTTAAGACGGAGCTTGCGACCAGCAATAGTACCTGCTGGAATCTTCAGTTCCAAAGTAGAGCCTGCCGGTGTCGGGACATTGACTGTGGTTCCTAGAGCTGCTTCCCATGGTGCTAATGGGACATCAATATAGACATCCTTACCATCAATCCGATAGATTGCGTTTGGATGGAAATCAATTTCTAAATAAAGATCACCTGCAGGTCCCTCCCCAATACCAGGGGCACCTTGTCCTGAGAGACGCAGATTTTGACCAGCCCTGATTCCTTTTGGAATACTGACATCTAATTTGCGCTCTTGAGTACTTACATGACCATTAGCATCTTGCATTGGCATGTGCAAAGCAATCGTACGTTTAGCACCGTTATAGGCGTCAGCAAGGTCAATCAAAATTTTGGCATGATGATCTTGCCCTTTGAAGTTCATGCCTTGGCGTGATTGTGCACTACGGCCACCTTGACGATGTTTACCTCTGCCGAAAAGGGATTCAAAGAATTCACTTTGATCACCTTCAAAACCGCCGCCATAGCCTGGATGAGCCCCATTAAATTCATTATCAGAATATTCAAAACCTTCATTCCAATTTGGAGGAGGGGTAAAGTCTTGACCATTTTTCCAATTGGCACCGAAGCGGTCATAAGCTGCGCGCTTTTCGGTATCTTTTAAAACGGTATAAGCCTCACCGATTTCTTTAAATTGCTCTTCAGCACCAGCTTCTTTATTGACGTCTGGGTGGTATTTGCGGGCAAGCTTACGGTAGGCAGCTTTAATTTCAGCTTCAGTTGCAGAACGTGCCACGCCGAGAGTTTCGTAGTAATCCCTAAATTTCATAAGATTAATTCTACCGCCCTATTAGCTCATCACTCCAATTTGCCAGGGAACAAATTCATAATCACCTAGGCCCAGGAGTTCGCTCTTAGAGTGCTCCCCAGAGGCAGTTTTTAGGAAAAGCTCAAATATACGTTGACCCATTTCTTGAACAGAAATAGTCCCATCCAAAATTTCCCCACAATTAATGTCCATATCTTCGGTAAGTCTCTGATACATGGGAGTATTAGTAGCCAGCTTGATGCAGGGGGCTGGTTTAGAACCGAACATAGAGCCTCTACCAGTGGTGAAGGCAATTAAATTCGCGCCGCCAGCAATTTGTCCAGTAGCTGAGACAGGATCAAAGCCGGGAGTATCCATAAAGACAAAGCCTTTAGTAGTGACTGGTTCAGCATACTTATAAACTTCCATTAGTGGACCAGTGCCACCTTTCATAGAAGAACCCAAAGATTTTTCAAAGATATTAGCAAGCCCGCCAATTTGATTTCCGGGGCTTACTTGACCATTGATTTGCACGTCTCTACCAACAGAGTATTCGTCTTTCCACCAACGAATACGTTTAATCAGTTTTTCACCAATGGCTTGACTTGCAGCGCGGCGGGTGAGGGTATGCTCTACGCCATAAATCTCGGGTGTTTCTGACAAAATCCCAGTGCCACCGTGGCGCGACAAAATATCAACTGCTGCACCTAATGCAGGATTGGCGGTAATAGATGAAAAGCCATCTGAGCCGCCACACTGCAGACCAACACACAAATGACTTGCACAAACAGTTTCACGTTTTGCTTTATTTGCTTCTGGCAGCAGCGCTTTGACAGCCGCAATTCCGGCCTCAATAGTTTTTCTTGTGCCACCAGTTTCTTGCATGATGAAGGTATGAAGATTTGTACCTGCAGTCAGATCTTCTTGCTCCATCAATCCTTTTAGTTGATTACGCTCACAGCCAAGTCCAACAATTAGCGCGGCTGCAAGATTTGGGTGGCGAGCATAACCAGCCATCGTACGGCGCAGGAGCTGCATCGGTTCTCCGCTCATTTCCATACCACAACCGATGTCATGGCTAAATGCTACGACTCCATCTACATTCGGAAAATCTTTTAATCTCTCCGGGGTAAACCAGTCAGCAATTTTATTGACTACGGTTGCAGAGCAATTGACAGTTGATAAAATCCCGATGAAATTACGTGTACCTACTTTTCCATTAGGCCGAACAAACCCTTGAAATGTCGCGCGCTCAGATTCCGGTAGCATTTGAGTAGGCTTAAATTCGCTAGCGTAGGCGTAGTCACGATCAAACTCACGAAACTCTGTGTTGTGGCTGTGAACCATGGTTCCAGCTTCAATATCTGTATTTGCAAAGCCTACAGTCACGTTGTACTTCAGAATTGGGTCGCCTTTGAGAATCTTTTTAGCAGCGATTTTGTAACCCGCAGGAACCTGACTACGGCTTGTGAAGCCCTCGCTGCGAACTTCTTCGCCAATGCCAACATCAATGCGTGCGACGACAATATTGTCATTAGGATGCAAACGGATTATTGGACCCGCTAATTTTTTTCCAGAGGTTTCAATCATGAATTTCTTTCAATAAGTTAATTTCTTATTCAGCAGTGGCGCCAGACTTCTTAACAATCGGCCCCCACTTAGCAACTTCTGACTTAATGTACTCGCTTAACTGATTTGGGGTGCTAGTAATGATCTCAAAGCCTTTACCATTAATTTGCCCTTTGATTTCTGGGTTGTTAAGAACAGCAATTAATTGCGCATTCAGTTTATCAACAACTGCTTTTGGTGTATTAGCAGGGGCAACGATTGCATAGACAAGCTCAACCTCAAATTTAGGTAAGTACTCTGAAATAGCTGGAATCTCAGGAGCACTTGATGAGCGCTTAAGGCTCGTAATGCCCAAAGGAATCAGCTTCCCAGAACGAACATAAGGTAGTGCAGCAGGGGTGCCAACCAGTGCAGTTTCAACTTGTCCACCAAGCACATCGGTTAATGCAGGCGCAGCACCTTTATAAGGCACGTGCAAAATATCTGTTCCCGCTTGAGTGTTAAAGAGTTCGCCACCAAGATGAAGTGGCGTGCCAGCACCCGATGAGGCAAAGCTCACTTTATTTGGGTTGGCTTTAGCGTAAGTGATTAACTCAGGGATTGTTTTGAAGGGTGCACCAGGGTTAGCTACAAATAATAAAGACGAGGAAGCAACTAGGCTGACCGGTGCAAAGTCTTTAATCAGGTTGTAATTTAATTTTTTATATAGTGTTTCATTAATGGCTTGAGTACCCACCATCATTAGAAAGAGGGTGTAACCATCTGGCTTAGAATTTGCTACATACTCTGCAGCAAGATTGGCGCCTGCACCAGGCTTGTTCTCAATAATGATAGGTTGGCCCAGGCTTTCCCCCAACTTAGGAGCAAATCCTCTAGCCAATACATCGGAGGGGCCACCAGCAGCAAATGGAATAATCAATTTGATGGGTTGGTTAGGGTAGTTCTGTGCCTGTGCGCTAGTAGCCAAGCCTAGGCTGACCAGCGACAATGCTAAAAAGATTTTTCTCATGTAATGTTCTCCGTATTCTTGATATTTATTCTTATAAAATCTGGCTTTAAATGCTTTGTAAAAAATGAAAATTAGTCAGGCAACAATCTTTCCTCTATCTATACCACTCATTGAGCCGATGAAAATGGCCAAAGAGGTGATTGTCGATGCCAAAACAGTACTACTTTGTCTCACAGACGATGAGGGTCGCCAAGGTTGGGGTGAGGCATCTGTTGCACCTCTTATGACTGGCGAAACCCTTGATAGTTTATTGGCAAGCCTGAAGTATTTGGTAGAAAGAGCGCGCCTCATCGAGTGGAGCGATCCTAATCTTTTCTCTAAATCTTGTGATGCCATTTTGTATGGTAATCCATCAGCAAAATCTTGTCTTGAAATGGCATTGCTAGATTTATATACACAAAAGCGCTCCATTTCTTTATGGAAATATCTGCGCTCTTTAAATACTGGAGCTAGCCCATTAGAGCTGACTGAAATTCCCTTATTGCGAATGCTGGGTGGATCACCTGAAAAAGAAATAGCAGATGCTAAATCATTTCGAGAGGCAGGATTTAAGCATTGGAAAATTAAGATTGGTTCTTTGCCATTAAAGGAAGATTTGCAACGTGTCGAGCTACTCTCAGATTTACTGGAAGGGGATGTTATCTCTGTCGACGCCAATGGTGCCATGTCTTTAGATGATGCGCTAAGCTTTTGTACTTCAGTGCAGGCTAGCAAATTATCGTTTGCAGAGCAGTTAATCAGTGCAGATTCTGCTTTAAATGATTTTACTTTGCTCAAAGCGCGCTCTCCAATTGCCATCGGCTTAGATGAATCCATCCATGGCTCTGCTGAGATTGTGGAGTTTATGAAGGCTGATGCTCTAAATGGCGCCAGTCTGAAACTGATTAAAACTGGGGGAGTGATGCAGGCTTGGAGCTGTGCACAAATTCTGCGAAACAATAATTTGCAACTTAACCTAGCTTGCAAGGTTGCAGAAACATCTCTATCTGGAGCTGCTACCGCTTCTATCGGCTTTGCTATCGGCGATGTGCCCTGGGGATTTAGCATGTCAAATCAATATCTACGTTTTGATATTTGTGATCAGCCATTAACAGCGCAGCATGGTCACTTGGATCTTGCTCAGCTCAATGCTACTGGAGTTGGCATTACTCCAAATATAGATCGGGTTAAAGATGCTGTGGCTCAAGGTTACTCAATTATTCAATATTAAGTACGTCAAAAGCTGCTTTTAATCTGCGGGAGTAGGAGTCAGAGACCGTTTTGATTTCTTCTGGAGTCCATTTTCTAAAACCTTCACCAGCTTTCATGCCTGTTTTGCCTTCAGCCATGAGTTGGACTACCTTTGGTGGCAGGGCAGTAATGTTGGAGAGCGAGGGATAAATTTCTTTTGCAGCATTGGCCATCCCATCCCATCCTGAAATTTCTTTTTGTGTCATGGGTCCCACTGCAGCATAGCGAAAGCCAAAGCTATATCTCACAGCATCATCAATATCTGCTGGAGTAGCGATGCCCTCTTGCACGAGAGAGAGCGCCTCTCTCATCAAGGCATGCTGGATCCGGTTAGCTAAAAACCCAGGAATATCTTTTTTAACTAATACGGGTTTCTTATCAATATTTCTATAGAGATCGCAGGCCAATTCAGCATATTTGAGCTCCGTCTTTTGCCCCATGACGATTTCTACTAGTGGCACTACTTCAGCTGGCATAAAGTAGTGGGCGCCCATCATGCGATTCGCAGTCTTGAGTCCCTCTGCAATTTTGCTAATTGGGAATCCAGAGCTATTACTACCAATTGGAATATCCTCTGGCACAACTTGATCTAGGTATTGAAATACCTTTTGCTTTAATTCAAGGTTTTCTGCAACCGTCTCAATAACCCAGGAGCATTGCTCCCAGTTTTGCCAATCTTCTAATGTTCCAACAAATTGCAGCTTCTTAATCTCGGAATCACTTTTAGTTGCATTGTCTTTTGACATGCCAATCTTCTTTGCAAGAGTAATGGCCTTATCTAAGCATGCATCTGCCTTCTCTTCAGACCTACCCAAAATAATGGTGGGAATGTCTTTAGCAATAAAGCCAGCCGCAATGCCAGCACCCATGATTCCAGTTCCAATGACAGCTACAGATTTCATCTTTTTAAACCTATGCGGTTAAGTAAATATTGAGTTTGATCAGTTCAGATCAATTGAAACCAAAGGTTATCATTATTTATGTTTTAATAGTTAAATAATAAAAATTACTTATCCGTATAACTTACTCTAGGAGCTTCATTCATGACGATGCACAACCCCTTCCAGCCTGTTGAGAAAATCAAAACAGAAGTTTTTTCAACGATGCCAGAGAAATTTAGGAAAAAATCTCGCACAGGTTGGTCTGATCCAAATCGTCAGGGCGCTGAAGTAGAGTGCTTCTTAGAGGGTCCTTCATTTGATCGCGACGGAAATTTATGGTTTGTGGACATTCCTTTTGGCCGCGTATTCCGTATCGATACGAAGGGTGAGTGGGAATTAATTACTCAATACGATGGTTGGCCAAATGGCTTGAAGTTTCATAAAGACGGACGTGCATTCATTTGCGATTACAAAGCAGGCTTGCTTGCCTTAGATCCAAAGACTGGAAAAATTGAAACCATTTTGGGTTCAATGTATAGCGAGAACTTCAAAGGTTTAAATGATTTGCACTTTGCCTCAAATGGCGACTTGTATTTCACAGACCAAGGACAAACTGGTATTGCTGATCCCACAGGGCGTGTCTTTCGATTGCGTGCCAATGGGCAATTGGATCGCTTAGCACTCAACGTCCCAAGTCCTAACGGAATTACATTGAATACTCAAGAAAAGCATGTGTTTGTAGCTGCTACTAGATCTCAGCAAATCTGGAGACTGCCTTTAATGGCTGATGGCTCGGTATCTAAGACTGGCGTGGCAGTCCAGCTCACGGGTGGCGTTGCAGGCCCTGATGGTATTGAGATGGATTCTGAAAATGGTCTGTTAGTTTGCCACTTAGGGATTGGTATCTGGAGATTTGATAATAATATGCTGCCAACCCACTTAATCTACTCTGAGAACCCACATCATCACCATCTTGCAAATTTGTGTTTTGGTGGTGTAGATGGTAAAGATCTGTACATTACTGAATCTTTATCTGGGGATATTCTCAAGGTGCGCGCGCCTGTTGCTGGCAAAAAAATGTTTGGGCTTTCCTAAATTGTCAGAAAGATTGCCGTTATATAAATCTTTAGCAAATACGCTAGAGCAGCGTATTTACAATGGCGATTGGCCGGTAGGATCTGTCTTGCCGGCCGAAATCGATTTATGTAGAGACTTTCAATCTAGTCGCCATACCTTACGCCATGCTTTACAAATTCTGGAGGCTAGTGGCCTGATTTATCGTCACCAAGGTGCACCTACGAAAGTGGTATCTAGGCAGCGTTTGCGGCGCTTTACGCAAAGCTTCAATTCACCAATCGATATCTTGAGCTATTCGCGTGACACTTATCGTAAAAACTTAGTCGAAGAATATATTGAGCTAGACGAGCCATTAAGTTTGATTGTGAAAGCGCCTGTTGGATCTTCTTGGCATCATATCGGAGGTCTGCGTAAGCGCCAGGAGTCTGAAGAGGTCATTGCCTGGACTGATATCTACATCTTGCCTCAATTTGCTTCTTTAACAAAAGATCCAGAGCATACTCAAGTAATGGTTTATGAGCAGATTGAGAAAAAGTATGGAGCGAGGATTGAGAGGGCAGAAGTTGATGTCTATTCCGCCCCAGCATCAAACGAGATTGCAACAAAACTCAACATTAAACACAATCCTTCATGCTTAGTTATCATTCGGCGCTACTTTGATGATCAAGATAAGTTATTTGAAGTCACGGTGACGCATCACCCAGAAAATAAATATCTATACAGCATGGAATTTAAAGCGAGCTCTGAGGTTTAGGTCACGATGAAATATTTAGCCATTGCTGATGCCCAAGCTTTTATATCAAAAGCACTGCAATCTCAAAAGGTTCCTGCGCCCGATGCTGACATTGTTGCAAATCTGATGGTGCAGTCTGATTTAGTTGGCGCCGATGGACATGGCATTTTTCGATTGCCTGCATATTTAAAGAGAATTCGGGCAGGTGGCGTTAATCTCAATCCTCATATTCATATTGAGCGTGAGCAGGGCGCAACGGCACTCATTAATGGCGATAACGCATTAGGCCATCTGGTGATGAATCGGGTAGTTGAGATTGCGATTGAAAAAGTAAGACAACATAGTGTCTGCTGGATTGGTAGTCACTACGGCAATCATTCAGGCGCAGCATCAGTTTATGTTCGCAAATTAGCGGAGCAAGGCTATATTGGAATATATATGGCTGTTGGTAATGCTAATCATATGGCCCCATGGGGTGGTATTGACTTATTACTCTCAACTAATCCAATTGCAATTGCTGTACCGGCAGGTGATAGCCCCATAGTTCTTTTAGATATAGCTACTACAGTAGCTGCTTATGGCAAAGTAAAAGTGGCGGCACAGAAAGGCGAATCCATACCAGATGACTGGATGATCGATCGCCAAGGCAAGCCGATTACCGATCCTAAAAGATCTGCTGAGGGCTCCTTATTGCCAATTGGAGGATACAAGGGCTATGGTTTAGCGGTCATGATTGGTTTACTGGCAGGTGCTCTCAATAATGCAGCCGTTGGCAAAGGAACGATTGATTTCAATGCACACCACGATTTGGTAACGAATACTGGCCAAGCCATAATTGCGGTTGACCCAAGTGCTTTTGGAAATCGGGAAGAGTTTGTCGATAGGGTCATTGCCTTGGTTAATGATCTCAAAAATTCAGCAACATTGCCTGGCATTCAAGAAGTTCGGGTGCCTGGTGAAGGTGCTGCTAGGATGATGGCTGAGAGAAGGCGTTTAGGTATTCCTGTAGCAACTGAACTACTAGAGGCATTAAATACTTGCGCTCAGGAGTGCGGTATCGCTCCTTTAAATATATAAAATGATTGGAAGAGACAATATGTTCAAAAAATTAATTAAAAATATTGCAATTAGTGCAGTAGCTATTTCAGCGTTGATAGTTCCAGCATTTGCTGCTTACCCTGATAAGCCTATCAAGATGATGATTGGTTATGCGCCAGGTAGCTCTACTGACATTGTTGGCCGCATGATCGCTAATGATCTGAGCATTGCTTTAAAGCAGCCAATTATCGTTGAAAATCGTGGTGGTGCAGCCGGAAGCTTGGCCGCTGATGCTGTTGCTAAGAGTGCTCCAGATGGATACACCATTTTGTTTGCACAAAATGGCTTGGCCATTAACGTAGCTGCTAATCCAAGATTGCCGTTTAATGGGCAAAAAGATTTGTTACCAGTTGTTGGTGTTGCAGCTACTCCGCATATTTTGATTGTGAATAATAATTCTCCTGCAAAGTCTGTTGCTGACCTCATCGCAATGCTCAAAGCGGACCCCGGAAAATTGAGTTTTGGTTCCTCTGGAATCGGAAATTCAGATCATATGGCAGGTGAATTATTTTTAGCTACTACCGGTTTACAAGCGATTCATATTCCCTATAAAGGTGGATCACCAGCAGCCACGGACTTAGTGGGTGGACAAATTGATTTTTACTTTGCCGGTATGCCAGTAGGGCTGCCTTTATATAAGGGCGATAAAGCTAGAGCATTGGCAGTCACTAGTAAAACACGCTTTAGCGGCGCTCCTGAATTGGTCACGATTCAAGAGGCGGGCGTTAAGGGTTATGAAATGTCTTTATGGCAGGGTGTATTTGTACCAGCAGGTACTTCACCAAGCATTATTAAGGAATTAAATAATTCCATCCTGAAACTCTTAGAAACACCAGAGATGAAGGAACGCTTCCAGAAGGCTGGCGTTCAAATTGCACCAATGAATACTCAGCAGTTCTCGGACTTATATTTCTCAGACATCGCTCGATGGAAAGTGGTAATAGAGAAATCAAAGATTAAGTTAGACTAATTTGGATTTCTTTCCAAATTAATTAAGCGCTGAGGTCAAATACAAGGACTTCGGCGCTTTTTCCATTAGAGATGGCTAATTGACTTTCAGCTTCAATCAGCAGAGCATCTCCGCCTGCTAGGGTCTGACTATTGATGTCTAGTGATCCTTTAATAAGGTGAACATAAGCCTTGCGTTTTGGATCAAGCTGTAATTGTGCTGACTGTTGCCCATCAAATAAACCAGCATATACCTTGGCGTCTGCAAAGATCTTTACAGATCCTTGTGCGCCATCTGGTGAGGCAACTAGGCGTAGCTTGCCTTGTTTATCAGAAAGCGGGATAGTCTTTTGCTCATAGCTTGGCTCAATCTCCAAAACATTAGGCTCAATCCAGATTTGTAACAAATGGGTTGTTTGATCTTTCTCATAGTTGAACTCGCTATGCGTGACGCCAGAGCCAGCGCTCATTCGCTGTACATCCCCTGGGGGAATACTTTTGATATTGCCCATGCTGTCCTCATGAGCTAACTCACCAGAGAGGACATAGCTAATGATTTCCATATTGCGATGGCCATGTTTACCAAAACCCATTCCAGCCGCCACTTGATCCTCATTGATGACTCTTAAGTTCCCCCAGCCCATAAATTTAGGGTCATGATAGCCAGCAAAAGAGAAGGAATGAAAACTTTTGAGCCAGCCGTGATCAGCATAGCCTCTATCTAGAGATTTTCGTAGTTGGAGCATGGATTAAGAATTTTCTTGAGTTTTAGCAAACTGCCTGGAGTAGGGTTGCTTTTATAAGCTATTCACTCGTACCAGATTTGCTTGGGAATTTAAACGAAGCATAACGGACAACTGCATTTGCTATCGCCAGAATTAAGATTGTCAGACCCATAAATAGAATAGCTAGATCTGCTTCATGTTTGGTGTTTACTAGATCAATGATCAGGCGAGTTACTGCAGTAATAGCCACATAGATCAAAAACCGCACCGGCATATGGTTGGTCTTGAAATAAATGCCTACCATGGCG
>CAIVXR010000161.1 GCA_903909925.1 uncultured beta proteobacterium
ATTGACTAAGTCGACTGACTTCTTAGCCACTGCGCCAATTCAATTTCAGATTTTTTATCCGATGCAATATCGATAATCCAATCACCCAAATCAAATCCTGGGAAATCACTTTCAACTTTATTTGCATCAAGGATGAAAAATAAAACCGCAGCTGCCGTTCGTTTATTGGCATCATTAAAGCAATAAGCTTTGGCAAGAAATGCTGCATAGCAAGCTGCCAAATCAAAGACATCTGAAATAAACCCATACTGCAAACGATTATGGATTCTCCCTAGAGTTGCCTCTAAGGATTTATCTTTTGCCAAGCCTTGCAACTCTTTATCGCCGATAACTGCATCGTGAATCAATATGACATTTTCAACATCAACTACAACAAATTGAGTCACGTATTATTTATCCTTAAGATAATCAATCACATGATCTATCTTTGCTAGCCTGGTCTTAATGAATGCGGACACCTGATCCTTAGAGGCAGGATCCAATTGAATATCTACTACAGCACTTTTAGGCACAAAATATCCGATGGCTTCATTCCGATTCAGAATTGCCACAGGTTGATTGCCCGCTCGAGCAATCACCTTATTAGGCTCCCTTAGCTCGGTCAGGGATGCGGTCAATGATGTTAATAGGTTTTCCATATCAGATCCGTTTAATGTATATTTAAATGCTCTTTTAATTATATACAAAATATGCCCGTAGGTCAATCTAAAGCCCAATAGACTCATGATTAGGGTTTTTATTGCTCTAAAGCGGGTCGTTAGTTGGATATCACCACCATGACCAATTGGCATCATGTCTATGGCGAACCTCAAAAATAGGGTCTGCTAAACCCTTAAGCCAAAGCCTCATTACCTTGTTATTTCTCGTGCGGCGTCTGTGCTCAAATGCCTTTCGATACCAACGAGGCGCTGAACTAGCCATAGTGACCTGCGTATCAGAGTGAAATATCGCAATTGCTTTACGCCTAGCAGGGGATTTTGGACAAAGGCGAACAGAGCGCACGCCTTTGAAAAAGATATCCCAATCTTTTAATACCCAAATATATTCATGCTGTTGATTTTTGCGTCTAAATGTTCTCGACATAATAAGTTCCTCATACTGTTATTAATTAGTTACATCATGTCGATCTCCTTGAAAAAAATTAAAGAATAAAAAAACGCAGTCATATTTAGTGACTGCGTTTATTTTAAAGAGCAGAAAAAACCATACTCAAATAATGGTGCTTAGGTAGATTATTTTTCTAGCGCTCCATAAATAACTGCATTCAATTGCTCACGATGCACCTTACGGATTTCTCCAGGAGCTACAGCCATCATGACCACCACCATTTGCTCTTTAGGATCTGCCCAAAAGATGGTTCCATTGGCGCCATTCCAAGTGAAGTCTCCAACGTTGCCATTAATGGCAGATAAACCTCGCTCAGTACGCACTGCAACGCCTAAACCAAATCCATAACCTACACGCCCAGGCTCAGTACCACCTACATTATTTTTAATATCCTTATTAAGATGGTTTGATGTCATGAATGCCACCGTCTGCGGACCAAGTACACGCCTTCCATCTAAGCTTCCGCCATTGAGCAACATCTGCCCAAAGCGAATGTAATCACCAGCCGTGGAATAAGCGCATGAACCACCGCAATCAAACTTCACTTTTTGATTCAGAATATCTACCTTCTGTGGCTTGCCAGTTAATGGATCAATCGGCAGAGGTTGGGCTAGACGAGGGCGATCTTTTTCAGCAACATCAAAGGTAGTGTTAGGCATGCCCACCTTATTCCAAATACGCTCTTGCATCACTGCACCCAAAGACTTATTAGCAATTTTTTCTTCAATAATTCCCAGCACGTCTATGCCAAAGCCATAGTCCCAAGTAGTCCCTGGCTCGTATAACAAAGGACTACTTGCCAACTTATCGATAAATTCTGCAGCTGTGTATTGCACTGCTGCTGGTGCTGAACCAGCTGGATACAGTTTATGCACTGGCGTAGTTCCGCGACCGCCATACGTTAAGCCATTGGTATGGCGCATGAGGTCTTGCACAGTAATCGGATTTTTTGCAGGGACTAAATTGAGCTTACCATCAGCATCGACTTGACCTACCTTCATATCTTTAAATTGCGGTAACCAATTTGAGATGGGGGCATTTAATGGCAACTTACCCTCTTCATAGAATGTTAATGCGCCAACTGATGCCATCACCTTGGTCATCGATGCCAAGTTAAAAATAGCGTCTGTTGTCATAGGCTTATTACTTGCCTTATCTAAATATCCATAAGGCTTAAAAATGGTCAGCTTGCTGTTTTTAGAAACCGCAAGTACAGCACCAGCCATATTGTTTGTTGCAATTTGATCTGCAAAAAAGGTATCGATTCTTTTCAG
>CAIVXR010000162.1 GCA_903909925.1 uncultured beta proteobacterium
CTTGGTCCCATTGATATCTTGATTAATAACACGGGTGGGCCACCGCCAACCCCAGCTGCCGGACAAGATCCTGCACTCTGGCAAAAAAGCTTTAATGATATGGTCTTATCGCTCATCGCGATTACCGATCGGGTTTTGCCGGGGATGCGTCAGCGTAAATGGGGGCGCATTATTACTAGCACCACCTCAGGTGCCATTGCCCCAATTAAAAATTTAGCGATCTCCAATACTTTACGTGCGGCATTGTTAGCATGGTCTAAAACATTGGCTGCTGAAGTTGCACATGAGGGTATTACTGTGAATGTCATCATGCCAGGTCGTGTTGCAACTGATCGCTTGCGTCAATTAGATGAGGCTCGAGCAAAACGTGAGAACACTTCTTATGAAGATGTTGTGAAAGCAAGCTTGAGGCAGATTCCGATGGGTCGCTACGGCGATCCTCAAGAATACGGTGATGCTGCTGCCTTTTTAGCCAGTCAGAATGCATCCTTTATTACCGGTACTGTCATGCGCATTGATGGCGGTCAGATACAGGCAATTTGAAACAGTCCCTTGAAAGCTTCTTGCGCGGTTTAAAGCAAGAGCTACGCTCTCATGAGTTGGCCTGGTTATTTGTGGCGCTCACACTCTCAGTGACTGCTTTATCCAGTGTCAGCTTCTTGGCTGATCGTATGCAAAGGGCGTTTCAGTTTGATGCTCGTCAATTACTAGCTGCTGATATTCTGATCGTAGCTGATCAACCATTGCCAGAGCGTTTTATTGTGCAGGCGCGAACTAGAGGCCTACAGGTAGCACAAACCATTGTCTTCCCCAGTATGGCTAGCGCGGGAACTCATAGCAAGCTAGCTTCTTTAAAAGCTGTTAGCCCACTATACCCATTGCGTGGTGCTCTTAAAGTTCAGTCGAGCAACGCTTCATTTCATGCTGGACCACCTCCAGGCTCTGTTTGGATTGATCCAGTCATGCTAGCCAGTTTGCAAGCAAAGCTAGGAGATCAACTAAGCCTGGGACAGAAAACATTTCTGATTGCTGGCGTAATTGAGCGTGAAATTGATCGTGGTGCAGGCTTTATGAACTTTGCCCCGCGTGTCATGATGGCATTAGAGGATTTGCCAGCAACCGGTTTGATTGGTCTTGGCAGCAGAGTGACTTATCGATTGCTTCTTGCCGGTCCTGATGAGCAAGTGCAGTCTTATGAGACATGGGCAAAAGGCTATATTGACTCTGAGGGACTGCGCGGTTTACGCATTGAGACCCTGGAAAATGCCCAGCCTGTCATGCGCAAGACCTTAGAGCGAGCAGAACGTTTTTTATCTTTGATAGCCGTCTTAACTGCGATGGTTGCAGCGGTAGCCATTGGCTTGTCAGCTCGCCGCTATGCTTTAAAACAAGCCGATGGCTGCGCTGTTCTCAAATGTTTTGGTGCTACTGCAGCCATGATTCTAAAAAAACAAATCACCACGATTCTCAGTTTAGGCATCCTTGCCGCCGCCTTAGGATCAGCCCTTGGTTATGTTGTTCAATTGGTGCTGACTTTCTTATTGGGCGATTTGATTTTGACAAACTTGCCTAGTGTTTCAATTTGGCCGATTGTGTGGAGCTCGCTCTTTGCTTGGTTCTTATTGATTGGCTTTGCTGGCCCACCACTGTTTGCCTTGGTCAAGGTTTCGCCAATTCGACTCATCCGCAAAGAGTTTGAAGGTATCAATAGCTCTGCTATTTGGGTTGCGATCTTTGGTTTGGGAACCGCTGCAACGCTAATCTCGCTTGCAGCACGCGATTGGAAGCTGGCATTTTGGGCTGCTCTGAGTTTTGGTGGCGCACTAGTAGTTTTTTCTGGCTGTGCTTGGCTCATTCTGAAGTTATTAGCAAGAGTTCAGACAACGAACTTCGCCATTCATTTTGCAATTACTGCTCAAAGTAGACGTTCTGGCTATGCACTCATGCAAATAACTTCACTTGGTATTGCCTTAATGGCTTTATTGATGATCTTGTTGTTGCGCCAAGATTTACTCAATACTTGGCAAGGTAATATCCCAGAAAATGCCCCCAATCGTTTCATGATTAATGTCCAGGGCCAGCAAAAAACGGATATTACTCAATCTCTTGTGAATGCTGGTGTTCCTAAACCCGAGTTTTATCCGATGGTGCGAGGACGCTTGCTCGCCATTAATGAACGCGACATTACTCCCAATGACTACGTGGAGGACAATGCCAAGCGTTTAGTAGATCGAGAATTTAACCTTTCCTATACCGATCAATTGCCGCCTGGCAACCGGATTACTGAAGGCAAATGGATCTTTGGTGATAGTCCGCAAATCTCCATGGAAGCTGGCATTGCAAAAACCTTGAAGCTCAAGCTGGGCGATCAACTGACTTTTGAGGTAGCGGGCGAGAAAATTACAGCACCCATTACTTCGCTGCGTAAATTAGACTGGGGATCGATGCGGGTGAATTTCTTTGTGATCATGCCGCCCGCGCAATTAAGTAGCTTACCGCAATCTTGGATTACTTCTTACTATCAAGCCCCAAATCAAGAAGCGCTCGACTATCAGATGAGCCAAGCCTATCCTAACCTTACGGTCGTAGATGTCTCTGCTTCGCTACAGCAAATACAAGACGTACTTAATAAACTTTCTGCAGCATTGGGCCTATTATTTACATTTACTATTGCCGCCGCAGTCTTAGTTTTGATGGCTGCGATTTCTGCTACTCAAGATGAGCGCTTCAGAAATGCCGCATTATTAAAAGCCATTGGGGCGTCCCGTAAAACATTGGCGAACATTGCTCGTATTGAGCTTCTCATGATCGGTTTGGTCGCTGGCACCTTAGCGGGACTTGCCTCGGGAATAGCTGCATGGGCTCTAGGGCGTTATGTGATGGAGATTGAATTTAATGCCTTTGCCCAAGCGCTCTTGATGGGTATTGCTTTTGGTGTGATTGCTTGCCAAGCAGCCGGTTGGCGCTTTGGACAAAAAATTCAGGGTGCGACGGCGATCGAATGCTTAAGAGAGAGTTACTAAGTTTTTAGGTAATTCAACTAAGCGGGTGCCAGCAAATCGATCAGCCAAACTCTGACGCTGCATCAGATTTTTGCGATCTAGAAAAATAGTCAGCGGCCAAAAAAAGAGGGCTACTGCAAACAGCATCTCAATAATTTGCCATTTCTCCACATGAAAAGCCCACTGCAATAAAACGCAAGGGATGATCCATAGAGAGCCATAGATGTAGCGCCACAAGGCTTGAGGTCTTTTGAGGGTATGGCCATACTGATCAATCATGCGAATGCGCCAAGTCTGCATCGCTAAGGTCTGACCGGTCTTTGTCCAATACCAAACAAAGTAAATACCCAGGACTGTATAGAGATACAAAAACGTTAACCAACTTGGCAGGGATACTCCGAACAAAATACCCAGAGCAAGATTAGGAAGCAAAAAGGCTAGGGCAATCACTCCGAGCAAGACAAGTTGTTCATACAAGCAGCATGAAACGCGGCGCCAAAATTGCGGGGAGGGTAATACACTGAGTTCAGCGGGTGTCATAACACTGCTTTAGGATCAATTGAAAAGTCTAATTATTGGATGAGCCGCTTTCAGGGGCGGGCTGAACTTCTGCAGTCGGTATGCTTCTAGGATTCAGTGCTGGTGGTGGTGGAGTGCCAGTGAGATTAACGGTGTGTTTCTGTAAGGTAGGGGCGTTGATAGCGCTAGGTTTTTTCTTAGCTTGGGTATCAGCCAATTTTTTCTTTTGCTCATCGCTGAGCTTTTGATAAGCAGTCCAAGCCTCTGCTTTTTTCTCGGCAGGAAACTTTAGGCTACTTAAATAATTTTCACGGGCCAGGCGACGCTCTTTCTGAGAAAGTTTTGACCAGCCGGTCATACGTGATTGCAAACGCTGTTGATCTTGCTCACTCATCTTAGGGTAGATGTTGGCCACCTGAATCCATTTCTTCCGGCTATCGGGCAACATGTAATCCCAATCATCTTCCAGTAGCGCGAGAATTTGTTGCTGTGTAGGCTTTAAACTTTCCCATGTGCCATCCGGTTTTTTTGCAGGAATAGTGCTAGCTTTACCATGAGGAACGGTTGGCGCAGATTGCGCTAGTGCAGCAGAGGTGGTCAAACCAAATACAGAAACTACCAGCACTACAAAAGTGCTTGCAATAAATGACTGCGGTTTGCGTAACATCTAACGGGGTAGATTATTTACTTTGCACTGAGTCTGAAACATCATCGCCAGAATCAGATAGAGGGCCATTTTTTAAGAAGGCCAAGAAACCGCTATCTGCATAGGCGTCGGGTGGGACGTCATCGGATAACAGCGCTGCATCAACTTCGGCGATATCGTTGATACGTGAATCATCTTGCCATTGAGCAATGCCAACGAGCCCAAATACCAAAACAACTAATGGTGCTATCCAGCCTACCGTATCCCAAATTCCATGGGATCCAGCATTCCAGTTGCCCGCTATGCCAGCAAATGCAGGTTTCTTAACCAGTACTTTTTCTGCTTTTCTGACAGCAAGGGCCTTGATGCGGGCAGCATGGAGACGGTCTTTGATACCAGCGGGCAGGCTCTGAGCGCTCTGGCTGAGCAGGGCGGCGCTAGCACGACCAAAATGGTCTGCTTGGGCC
>CAIVXR010000163.1 GCA_903909925.1 uncultured beta proteobacterium
GGTAAGCAGAGGATTGAAAATCCTTGTGTCGGTGGTTCGATTCCGCCCCGGGCCACCAAGAATTCTCCGAACATTAGAAGTGGTCCATAGAATCTCTAGTGTAGGCCGCGGTCTGGCACCATTTCCCCTTGGTTTTCCAAATTCTCCCTGACTAGAGGCGTCCTTTAAAAGGACAGTTATGAACGAGGGGATTAGCCATCCTTGTGTCAGTCAAGTGTCGCTTAAATCGACGCTCATTCATGGTCGGTGCTTGGGATGTCGTTTTAAACGACAAAATTTGTGCTTAAAACCTAGGAGAGCACTTTTGACCAATAAGTGTCATCCCGCCCCTTTAATAACTGATATATTGCTTATGAAAATTAGAGAGGGATTTATGTCTAGAAAATTCATTATTAATTTCTTTGTTTGCACAATTTTGTTTGGTTGCAATATTTTTATGCAATCAGCTTTTGCAGCTCAAAGCAAAGAAGAGGTGGATATTGAGATCATAAAAGCGCCTCCTAGGGACGTAAAAGACATTTTATTAGTTCTAAATCAGGCGCGACCAGATAAGACTCTAATTGAGAAGGCAACAAAAATTCTTGCATTGCCAGCCCCCAGTACCAATGACCCTGAAGTGCTCAATCATTATTACTATCGAAAAGCTAAGGCTGAAGAGGTTTTGGAAAACAGTAAAGGCGCTTTAGAGGCAATTAAAAAAGCAGTACTTGAATATCCAAGCCCTCAGATTGATTTGAGAATTGATGAGCTATCTCAATATATGCAGTATGAATCTATTCAAGGAAGCTTGTTGCAGGCAAAAAAAATTGCTGAGGATGCTAAGCCAATCATCCCTCAGAGCCTAAGAGGTTGGACATTGCATTTTGATAGGCAAATTGTTTCATATTGTCTAGCCCTGGGTGATTTTGAGTGTGCAAAGTCAGGCTTAAATACCTTAGAAACAGATTACAGCGCTCTGGTCAGCGTTGCTAGAAATACAAATTTTCTATACAGAACAGCTTGGGAAATTGGGTTAGAGATGGCTCGAGGTAGATACTTTATTTCAGAGGGAAAATTTGTAGAGGCTGAGAGATCATTTAGAAGGGCTCTATATCTCAATCAACAAGTATTAGAGGCCATTAAAGATAAAGGAAGAGATGTTTTAGATAATGAAAAGCGGGTCTTACAAGACACCACCACAAATGTAAGTGGTTATTACATGCAGCGTGCATATCTTATGAACGATATGTCTAAAGCATTTTTAGGGCAAAGACGATTAGTGGATGCTGAGTATTGGGCTCGGGAAGCTACGCTACTGTCGATTACACAGTTTGGTCCAAATTCAGGCAGAACCTCACAAATGCTCCTTACTTTGACTAGGGTGATCGCAGAGCAGGGCCGTAATGCAGAGGCTGTTTTATTGGGTACTGCTGCATTAAAAGTAGCTCAGCAATCAACAAATTATTCAGGGTCAACTGTTATTGCATATGCTCGCAAGACTCTCGCCTCTGCATTAGTTGCTGATGGAAAATATGTGCAGGCCGAAAAAGTATTTTCTGAAATGGTCGAAGGTGTAAAGAGCGACCCAGAAATAGCGGCTCGTTTTCCTTCTCAAGATTTAGATTGGGCGCTGGCTTTAGTTAAATCTGGAAAGGCCTCTCAAGCGGTGACGATGACCGCTTCGATGCTTGAAAAAGATGGGTCCAGGATGGAAAAAACGTCCTCAAGGTTGGCAATGTTGACAGCATTTAACGCGGCCGCTTTGCAGGCTTCAGGGCAGGGTGTACAGGCTCTTTCCGGATTTAAGCAGTCAGTCCCTATTCTTGTTAATCAGGCTCGTAACGATACTGAGAATGCAACCGAGAGTATTCGTCAAACTCAGCGAATGACTTTTATTTTGGAAGAGTATCTCGCCTCTTTGGCACAACAGGCTAAATCTGACCCCTCAGGTGCTGCTGCTTCAGAAGCATTTCAGATTGCCGATCTTGCCAGAGGAAGTGGAGTCCAGCGTGCATTAACCTCTAGCGCTGCTCGTGCCAACATCTCTGATCCGCAATTATCATCCCTTGCGCGTCGTGAGCAAGATTTACAGAAGCGTATCAATACTCTTTCAGAGTTGTTAACAGGTCTCTTGTCTGCGCCTCCAGGACAACAATTACCTGCAGTTCAAAATAAGTTACGTGATGACATTACTACTTTTAAAACTCAGCGCGAGGAACTAAAAAAAGAGATTGAGCGCAAATTTCCTGATTATGCAGAGCTGATTGATCCTAAGCCTGCCTCAGTAGAGCGGACTCAAAAAGCACTTAAGCCCGACGAGGTTTTGGTGTCTTGGTACTTTGGCGATAACGTTGGTTACGTCTGGGCCATTACTAAAGATAAGCCAGTTCAGTTTGCGCAACTCTCAGTTGGCCGCCCTCAAATTGCTAAAGAGGTTGCTCAACTCCGTAAAGCTCTTGATCCTGGCGTGGCTACCATTGATGAGATTCCAGCCTTTGACGTTGCACTTGCAAATCAACTTTACCAACAAGTCTTGAGTCCAGTCCAAACAGCTTTCATGGGTAAGAAAGTAATGTTGACAGTGCCTCATGCCGAGCTTGGTCAACTGCCCTTGTCTTTGTTAGTTACTAAGCCAACCACTCAACCTGCTAAAGGTGGCGCTACTCCCTTTATTGGTTATAAGAGCGTGCCTTGGTTAACCCGCGAGATTGCAGTAGCACAAGTGCCATCGGTTACTGCTCTGACTGCGTTGCGCTCATTACCCCCAGGTAACGTAAATCGTAAAAACTTTATTGGTTTTGGTGATCCTTACTTTAGCGCAGATCAAGAAAAGCAAGCTGATAAGCAGTCTAAAGCTACACAGCTTGCTACTCGAGGTAAGCCGCTTAATTTGCGAAGTGCCCCTAAAACTTCTGGGGTTAGTTCGGCAGAACTTGCTTTGTTACCAAGGCTACCTGATACCAGCACTGAATTGGAGGAGGTTGGTAAAGCAATTGGCGCAGGAGATGGCGATATATATTTGCATCAACAGGCTTCAGTTAAGCAGGTAATGTCTACCGATTTATCTAACCGAAAAGTTGTTATGTTTGCAACTCATGGTTTGGTGCCTGGAGAGCTTAATGGTTTAACGCAACCAGCTCTAGCCCTATCCTCCCCAGAAGTGACGGGAGACAAAGATGATGGCTTGCTTACGATGGATAAAGTAATGACATTGAAACTAGATGCTGATTGGGTAGTTCTGTCAGCTTGTAACACTGCTTCAGGAGAAGGGGCAGGTTCTGAGGCAGTTTCAGGTTTAGGTAGAGCTTTTTTCTTTGCTGGTGCTAAAGCCCTGTTAGTCTCGAATTGGCCAGTTGATTCAGTAGCATCAAGAACTATGATGACCGGCCTATTTAGAAATCAGCAAAAAGCAGGCAATACAAGTAAAGCAGAGTTACTCAGACAAGCCATGCTTGATCAGATAGATAATGGTGGAATGAAAGAAGGCAGTAATATGAAGTATGCCTATGCCCACCCTTTATTTTGGGCACCTTTTGTGGTCGTAGGCGATTAACGAATATCTTATAAGTCGGAGTAAACATGAGCTTGATTAAATTTGCTATTTCTACTGTTTTATTTTTATCCTCAGCCACCATCTTTGCTGCGCCTTTAATCAGCGCGAAAGAAGCTGCTTTGCCAGCAGCATCAGGAACATTAGCCACGCGCGGCATTTCACGCGGCCCGGCAGTGAAATTAAATTCTCCTGAAGCCGATACCCCCGTGATGTCTCCATTTGATTTCAAGGTTGCCTTTGAGGCTAGAGGGGATGCCAAAATTGATCCTGCATCTGTAAAGGTGATTTATATGAAGTCGCCATTTGTAGATTTGACTCCAAGACTGAAGAGTGCAATTTCGGCCAATGGGATTGATTTTGCAAAAGCAGATGTTCCACCTGGAACACATACTATTCGTGTATCCGTTAAAGATACCGATGGACGCGAAACAAATTCAGTTTTAACTTTAGTAGTTAATAAGTAATGAACTGCCCTTATTGCTTATCTGAGGTTGCAGAAGAGGCAGTCGTTTGTAAGACGTGTACTCGTGACTTGTATCTATTTAAACCCATGATGGCTAAGGTTGCAGAATTAGAAAAGCAGCTGAGCGAGATTCCAAATCAAGAGGCATACGAAAAACGGATTGTAGAGCTTGAAGTCATGCTTGATGAGCATGAGCAAAAACTTATTTCGCCAAAGACCTTTTCGAATTGGATTATAGATATAGCCCTTTATTTGGTTGTGCCGCTGTTGTTACTGCTGTTAGCGCATTGGTTGGTAACCGTTGTCTACGACACCAAAATGATTTATCTCAGAATCATCTCAATGGTTCTTCCACTACCTTTTGCCTATTTGCTATTTAAAGGGCATCAACATAAGTTATTGCCATGGTTTATTGGAGTAGCGCTTTTGGCCATTTCATCAGTCATCGGAATGAGCTGGATTACAAGTCAAGTAGA
>CAIVXR010000164.1 GCA_903909925.1 uncultured beta proteobacterium
AAGAATGGTAATTTCACAGGCTGACTACCAGCCGCAATAATCGCCTTCTGAAAGCGAACCACTTCTTTTTGGCCGTTCAGGTCTTGACCGGCACCGCTAGTCCTTTCAACTTCAATGTGATTAGCATCCAAGAAGCGACCTAAACCCCGCACTGTTTTGACTTTACGTGCTTTGGCCATGCCAGCTAAACCACCAGTTAACTTAGCAATCACAGAATCTTTGTAGCCCCGCAATTGATCGATCTCGATCTTTGGTGCACCAAATGTAATGCCATGTTTGGACATGGTTTTGACTTCGTCCATGACTGAGGCGGTATGCAGCAATGCTTTCGATGGAATGCATCCAACGTTCAAGCAAACCCCACCCAATGTGGGATAGCGCTCTACTAAAACGGTATTCATGCCCAAGTCGGCACTACGAAACGCTGCGCTATAACCACCAGGGCCAGCACCAAGTACTAACACTTCACACTCATGATCAACCTTACCGCTGTACTGCCCTGCTACCGGGGCAGGTGCAATGGCAGCAGGTGTGGCTGGTGTGGCAGGTTTTGCTGCTAGTGCCGGTTGAGGCGTAGGCGCTGCGCCACTAGCCTCAATCTCCGCAATCACAGAACCTTTGCTCACTTTATCTCCAAGCTTGACTGCAATACTGATAACAGTACCTGCAGCATCGGCTGGAACTTCCATGGTTGCTTTATCGGATTCAAGAACTAATAGCGGCTGCTCTTTTTCAATCACGTCGCCTACTTTAACCAGCACTTCAATGACCGGTACATCTGAATAGTCACCAATATCCGGCACAAGAATCATTTGCTTAGCCATAGATTCCCCTTACAGACTGGCGCGACGGAAGTCGGCCAAGAGCTGAGCAATGTACACATTGAAGCGGGTAGCTAAAGCACCATCTATCACGCGGTGATCTGCAGAGAGAGACAGCGGGCAAATGAGGCGCGGCACAAACTGCTTACCATCCCACACTGGCTTCATGGCCGCTTTGCTCACGCCCATAATCGCCACTTCAGGAGCATTCACGATTGGGGAGAAATACGTTCCACCGATGCCACCCAGAGATGAAATCGTGAAGCTAGCGCCTTGCATTTGATCTGGCTTTAATTTGCCATCACGGGCAAGAGCAGCTAAATCTGAAGTCTCTTTAGCTAATTCAAAGATACCTTTCTTATCGGCATCTTTAATGACCGGGACAACCAATCCAGTTGGAGTATCTGCGGCAAATCCAATATTGAAGTATTTCTTCAAAATCAGATCATCGCCATCCAAAGAACTATTGAACTCTGGATATTTTTTCAATGCAGCGACTGCAGCTTTCATTAAGAAAGCGAGCATCGTAATCTTGATGCCCTTCTTCTCATTCTCTTTATTAGTAAGAACGCGGAATGCTTCTAAATCAGTAATGTCAGCATCTTCGTGATAAGTCACGGCAGGGATCATCACCCAGTTACGACCCAAATTGGCTGCAGTAAGTTTCTTAATACGATTGAGTGGTTGACGTTCAATCTCACCAAATTTTGTGAAATCCACTTTCGGCCATGGAATCAAATTCAGACCACCCAAGCTTCCACCACTTGAGGCTGCAGCTGCACTAGAACTTCCAGCACCACCGCTCATT
>CAIVXR010000165.1 GCA_903909925.1 uncultured beta proteobacterium
CACGAAGTGATTAAAACCACTTTGCCAAAAGCAAAAGAATTGCGCATGGTTGTTGAGCCTTTGATTACCTTGGGTAAAAAAGACAACTTAGCAAACCGTCGCTTGGCATTCAATCGCACTCGTGATCGCGATATCGTAGCCAAACTCTTTACAGAGCTCGGCCCACGTTACGCAACCCGTCCAGGTGGCTACCTTCGTATTTTGAAGTTTGGCTTCCGTCATGGCGATAATGCGCCAATGGCATTGGTTGAGTTGCTAGATCGTCCAGAGGTTGATGAAACAGCAGCTGTAGTTGAAGAGGCTTAAGTCTCACAGCTAGTTAAAAAGCCAGGCTTCGGTCTGGCTTTTTTCATTTACGGGTTATAAATAGAGCATGCCTCAAAACTCCCCAATAAAAGCTGACGGCCTTTTGGTAGTCGTAACCACCTTGCCCAATATGGAGGCGGCTACAGTCTTGGCCAAATCTCTGGTTGAGGCACATCTTGCAGCCTGCGTGCAGATCAATGAAGGGCTCTATTCAGTCTATCGTTGGGAAGGCAAGATTTGTGAGGAGCAAGAGGTTCTCTTATCTGCAAAAACAATGGCTCACCAATGGGAAGAGGTCTGTGCTTTCATCAAAGCAAGTCACCCCTATGACCTTCCTGAGATTTTGGCTTTCTCACCAGAGCAATGCGATCTGCAATATGCTCAGTGGGCTAGCTCTGAGGTAAATTCAAAGTCATGAGATTAAATTCTTTTGCGATCAAGATTTTTGGGCTCTTGCTGGCCTTATCAGCGCAAGCATTTGCAGCACCAGATTTCTTGCCACCAGAAAAAGCCTTTCGTGTAGAGGCTGCTTGGCTAGAAAATTCTCAGCAGCTTGAGATCGAATTTATTCCTGCTAAAGGCTATTACATCTATCAAGAATCCCTGCAATTTGCGATTGGTAGTGAGCCCGGAAAGCTAATTAATATAAGGCCTACATTGCCTGCTGGCATTGAAAAGTTTGATGAAACTTTTCAGAAAAAACTGCAGGTTTATAAGCAACCCTTCATGGTTTTATTAGGCATCCAACCCATTCTTGGTAAACCAATTCATGCTCAGGTTAGTCTCCAAGGTTGTGCAGAAGCTGGTATTTGTTATCCACCCATGACCTTAAAGTTTTTGCTGGCAGGGCCTGGTGTGAAAGCGGCACCGATACCAGAAGTTCTTGAAGGATCACAAAATGTTGAGAGCCAGCCCAAAACTGAATTTAGCCTTGCTGATTTATGGCGCGACCGAGATGACGTTAATGCAATTGGCCGCTTTTTAGCGAATACTTCCACTACTTATTTGTTCTTCGCTTTCTTTGTGTTGGGTCTTGCCTTGGCATTTACGCCTTGTGTTTTACCAATGCTCCCAATTCTCTCAAGTGTGATCTTTGGATCCCAAGGTGGCAAAACTATTTCTAAGGGGCACGCCAGCCTTTTAGCGCTCTCTTATGTTTTGGGTATGGCCTTGGTCTACGCCTTGGCTGGAACCTTGATGGCGGCCCTGGGAGGCAGTGTGCAAAGGGCACTACAAAGCCCAGTTGCACTTGCTGCCTTTGCCTTATTGCTATTAGCCCTCTCAGGCAGTTTATTTGGGCTCTATGAGCTTCGTTTGCCACATTCCTGGCACCAGCAGGTTGATCGTCTGGCAGGTCGTCAGAAGGGCGGTAGCGTGTTTGGCGCCTTTGCTTTAGGCGGCATCTCTACCTTAGTTGCAAGCCCCTGTATTACAGCCCCCTTAGCAGGCGTACTGGCATTTATTGCCCAAACTGGCTCGATGTCTTTAGGAGCTGGATTACTCTTTGTCATGGCTTTAGGGATGGGTCTTCCGCTGCTCTTTATTGCCATTGAGGCCCGTATTTTGATTCCGTCTACGGGTATTTGGATGGTTTGGTTACAGCGTACCTTAGGTGTCTTACTGGTAGCAACGGCAGCTTGGATTGCATCTCCCTTGTTTGGCCAAAATGATACAAGCGGTGCTATAAAAATCGTTAATCGACAAAGTATTCATCCGGTTGGCGACTTATCTTTTGTAGTGATTCATTCGCCAGCAGAGTTAGATGCACAACTGAACCGAGCAAAGCAAGAGCAAAAATTAGTTTTACTCGATTTTTATGCAGATTGGTGTATCAGCTGTAAAGAGATGGAGGTCAATACTTTTGCCAACTCAGAAGTTAGTAAAGAATTGAAACAATTTATATTGCTGCAAGCTGATGTGACAAAGAATAGCGCTGATAATCAAGCATTGCTTAAGCACTTTGGTTTATATGGCCCACCCGGAATTCTGTTTTTTAATCTCAATTCTGAGGAGCAAAAAGATCAACGCGTCATTGGCTATATGCCACCGCAACGTTTTATTGAGCGCCTAAAGAAAGCGTCTGAAGCTAAATAGCTCGCTACTTACTTTGTAGCTTTAAGTAAGCGCGCTACCTCAAGTGCAAAATAAGTCAGAACCCCATTGGCACCAGCACGTTTAAATGCAAGTAGAGATTCCATCATTACAGCGTCATGATCAAGCCAACCATTTTGTGCGGCAGCTTTGAGCATGGCGTATTCACCGCTCACTTGATAAGCATAAGTGGGGTAGCTAAATTCTTCTTTAACGCGACGCACGATATCTAAGTAAGGCATACCAGGCTTAACCATCACCATATCTGCGCCTTCGCTGATATCAAGAGTAACCTCCCGCAAAGCCTCGTCACCATTAGCGTAGTCCATTTGATAGGTTTTTTTATCTGCCTTGCCGAGATTCTTGGCTGAGCCTACCGCATCTCTAAATGGGCCATAAAACGCAGAAGCATATTTAGCGGAGTACGCCATGATACGTGTGTGAATCAATTTCTTTTGCTCGAGCGCTTCCCGAATTTTTCCGATGCGACCATCCATCATGTCTGATGGCGCAACAATATCGACGCCAGCCTCAGCTTGAGCAATAGCTTGCTGAACCAAGATTGCGCTCGTCTCATCATTGAGTATTCGGCCTTGATCATCGAGTACACCATCTTGACCATGGCTTGTATACGGATCTAGTGCAACATCAGTCATGATTCCTAAATTAGGAAAGCGTTTTTTAAGTTCGCGAACCGCATTAGGAATGAGCCCTTTTGGATTAAAAGCTTCTTTACCATCAGGCGTTTTTAATGCCGCATCAATTACCGGAAATAAAGCTAAAACAGGAATACCTAAATCTACACATTCTTGAGCAACATTGAACAGCAGATCTAATGAAACACGATTGACGCCTGGCATCGAAGCAACTGCTTCAGATTTGCCTATACCCTCGAGTAAAAACACGGGATAAATTAAATCATTTACAGAAAGACTGTTTTCTTGCATGAGACGGCGCGACCAATCATCGCGACGCATGCGGCGAGGGCGGTGCCCGGGAAAGTTAAGCGTAGAGTTAGCTTGCGATTTCATCTTCATGGGTTTCTGTTTCAAATAGCCATTTAATCACTAAATTATCTGCCTCTTCAAGGCCAATACGTTTTGTGCTTGAGAATAATTGTGCCGTAAGTTGCTTAGAATCGCCCGTACCATCTGGCAAGGCAGGATCATATTGTTGCAGTTGCTTCTTGACAGCCTCAAGGGCGTGCTTGCACTCACTTTTATTGAGTTTGTCGCATTTACTGAGCAAAATATGGATTGGCTTGCCAGTGGGCACAAACCACCGAATCATTTGTTCATCTAGGTCGGTTATACCGCGCCTGGCATCCACAATCAGAACCATTCCTACCAACTGCTCACGCTCCTGAAGATAGTCGCTAAGTAGGCTATTCCAGTGGTATTTGGTCTCGTGATTGACTGCGGCATAGCCGTAGCCTGGCAAGTCCACCAGATAGGCTAAAAGCTCATCTTTAGCGAAAAGTCCGAAGTAGTTAATATGTTGGGTGCGACCAGGCGTTTTACTGGCAAAAGCAAGTCTTTTTTGGTTGCATAGAACATTAATAGCGCTAGATTTTCCTGCATTTGAGCGGCCAGCAAATGCCACCTCACGTAAAGGCGTGGCTGGCAGGCAATGGGTGTCATTGACTGTGGTGGCGAAGCGGGCTTGAAAGAGTTTAGACATGTCCTGAAGCTATTGTAAAATCATGAAATAATTCATGGTGTTGGGTGAAAAGAGTTGTAAATATAGGGCCCAAACACTTTTAGGAATTTTTGCCAAGGTAAACATAATGCGTCAAAGCTCCAAAATCTCCAAATTAACTGGCTTACGTGCTGGTTTTACGTTTCTCTCTATTTTCGCTTTGATCAGCATTTCTGGGTCTGTTATGGCTACCGATCCTGCTCCTATGGCTCCTGCAGCAGAGGCCAAGGCCGCAGCGCCAGGAAAGCCAAAAGCTGATCTTGCTGTTGGCGAATCTCTTTATAACGGCGGTGATGCTTCCCGTGGCGTTGTAGCCTGTATTACTTGCCATGGCCCTAAAGGGCAAAGTGCAGTTAGTACGTGGCCGAAGTTAGCAGCGCAACACCCAGCTTATGTTGCCCGACAGCTAAAAAACTTTAAAGAAGGGGTTCGCGTTAACGCCATCATGATGGGTATGGCCGCTGCCTTGACCGATCAAGATATGCAAAATATCGCAGCCTATTTGGCCCAACAGCAGCCCTCACTAGGGGTAGCTCAAAACAAAGACACCATTGAGTTGGGTAAAAGCATCTATAACGGTGGAATAGTTTCTAAGAATGTTCCAGCTTGCGCTGCATGCCATAGTCCTAATGGCGCTGGAATTCCTGCGCAGTTCCCTCGCCAGGCTGGCCAGTGGGCTGAGTACTCCAATAATCAGTTAATGTCATTCCGTGAAGGCACTCGCAAAAATCTACAGATGAATATGATCGCTATAAAGTTGTCTGATAACGAAATGAAAGCAGTTTCTGATTACATGGCTGGGTTGCATTAAAGAAATTCAAGGCCTTGAATAAAAAAACCCCGCTCTTGTAGCGGGGTTTTTTGTTGCTCGTAATTTCTAAATGAGTATATTAAATAATATGAATGATGCGTTTTATTTTGGCAAAACTTTTTCGCTTGAAAATAAATCAGCAGTTTTTTCACGCGCACGAACAACGTAAGCATTTTTTCCATCAACCATAATTTCTGCAGGTTTCGGGCGCGTATTGTAGTTAGATGCCATTACAAAACCATAAGCGCCAGCAGACAGAATGGCTAGAAGATCACCCTCTTCAACCGCTAGATCACGATCTCTGCCCAACCAGTCACCAGATTCACAGACGGGACCAACAACGTCATAAGTGAGTGCTTTTGCTGTCTTCTTTTGGGTTGGTACTATGCCGTGATGAGCCTCATATAAGGCTGGGCGCATCAGTTCAGTCATAGCAGCATCTACGATGCAGAAGTTCTTCTCAGCCCCAGGTTTTAAATATTCAATAGTTGTTAGCAAGACGCCAGCATTGCCTACAAGTGATCTGCCTGGCTCCAAAACAATATCCAAATGAGCAAAGCCTCGAGCTGCTACATGATTCAACAGAGTATTCGTGAACTCGGTGATATCAGGCGGTGTTTCATCGCTATAGGAGATTCCGAGACCACCACCTAAATCCAGATGGTGAATCACGATACCTTCTTTCTTTAGTTGCTCGACTAAGTCTAAAACTTTATCTAAGGCATCTAAGTAGGGTGCGGTAGTAGTAATTTGGGAGCCAATATGACAGTCGATGCCCACTACATCAATCTGTGAGAGTTGGCTGGCTTCACGATATGTTTTCAAAACTTCGTGATATGCAATGCCAAATTTATTTCCTTTTAATCCAGTAGAAATATAAGGGTGAGTTTGTGCATCAACATCTGGATTAACGCGCAAGGAGACTGGTGCGCGGCAATTGAGTTTTGTTGCGACACGATTAATATTGTGTAGCTCAGCAATTGATTCAACGTTGATGCATTTAACCCCAGCATCTAAGGCGGCAGCAATTTCAGTGGCAGATTTACCCACACCAGCAAAGACTAGGCTTTGGGGATCTGCACCAATCGCTAACGCCCGAGCTAATTCTCCACCGCTGACTAAGTCAAATCCTGCGCCGAGTTTTTTGAAGCAATCAATTACTGCTAAATTGCTATTAGCCTTCATGGCGTAATGAACCCGTGCACGCCGCTTACCTTTATTATCAATACAGGCTTTGTCATAAGCTTGATAGGCCTCAGTCAAAGCTTTCTTGCTGTAGACGTAAAGTGGCGTACCAAATTCTTTTGCTAAGTCTGCCAGCGGAATTTCTTCGGCATACCAATTGCCTTCACGCTCAGTAAATCCAGACAATTTAGGAAGTGGAATTGCTTTGCTTGTCATTGCTTTGCCGATGATGGGTTACTGGTGCTAGCAGGAGTTTGTGGTGGATAGAGCTTGCCTTTAGGCTCCGGCTCTAGAGGAGCTGGCGGCGCATTAGGGGGATTTGGCAAAAATAGAGGCCCCCTAACCCCACATCCAACAAGGGCTATTAGTAGGGCAATGCCAAAGGCTCTATTAAGAATCGCTATCATGAATGTCTCTAAAACGAATGATTGAATATAGCATGCAGGACTCTAAAATGAATCCAAATAATTTGACCGTAGAAGCCATTGATGACAAGCAGTTTTATCAACTGGGTAGCAATTTATTGCAGTCTATTGAAGTGGCCTTGGAGGCTGCTGACGACCAATTAGATCTTGATTTGGATGTGGAGCGCCAAGGGGGTAATGTCATCAATATCCGCTTTAGGGATAAAAGCGTGATTGTGGTTAATACCCAGCCACCTTTACATGAAATTTGGGTGGCCGCTAAATCAGGTGGCTATCACTACCGTTGGGCGGGAAGCATGGCTGCGCCCTTATGGCTCGATACTAAAACTGGTAGAGAGCTATTAAGCGATTTAACTGAGTTTGCAAGTGCTCAGGCTGGACAAGCAGTCAAGATTACTTTGACTTAGTCTTAAGCGCCTAGGCTGCGCCAGTAGCAATTAAAGTTTCTATTACGAGAGCATCGGGCACGCTCTTGATTTGAGCCTTACCAATCTTTTCTAAAATGACGTAGCGAATTTGGCCGCCCTCCGTTTTCTTATCAACTTGCATCAGCTCCATGTAGCGCTCTGCGCTAAATTTAGGTGGAACAGTAGGCAAGTTCATCGATTTGATAATGTTAGTAAGGCGCTCGCGCTCCGCTTTACTGATCAGGTTTAAGCGACAAGATAAATCAGCACCCATCACCATGCCGCAGCCAACAGCCTCGCCGTGAAGCCACTCGCCGTAACCCATACCAGCTTCGATTGCATGTCCAAAGGTATGGCCAAAGTTAAGAGTTGCACGAATACCACCCTCTCTCTCATCTGCGGAAACTACTGCAGATTTAATTTCACACGAACGCAATACAGCGTGCCCCATGGCATTTGTGTCACAGGCTAGCAACACTTCCGAATGTTCTTCGATCCAATCCAAAAATTGGGTATCAGCAATGGCGCCATGTTTTACCACTTCAGCGAGTCCAGCTGAGAGCTCTCGAGGCGGTAAAGTTTTAAGTGTGTTGAGATCTGCAATCACAGCAACGGGCTGATGAAAGGCTCCAATCATATTTTTACCCAAAGGGTGATTGATGCCAGTTTTCCCTCCAACAGAAGAATCAACCTGGGCCAATAAGGTAGTTGGGACTTGAATAAACCGGATGCCACGCATAAAGCTGGCTGCAGCAAAACCTGTCATATCACCAATCACACCACCACCTAAGGCAATCAACATTGTTTGGCGATCTGCGCCAAACTTTAAAAGATCATCAAAAATGAGTTGAAGATTTTTCCAGTCTTTATATGACTCGCCATCCGGTAGGGTGATGGTTCTAACGGGCTTGCCAAATGTTTCTAAGGTCTTAGTCAGGCGAGCGGCATAAAGCGGCGCAACCGTAGTGTTAGTAACGATATAAATTGAAGTTGCTTTTACGCAGGCTCCAAATAAGTTAGCTTGATCAATGAGATCACTGCCAATATAGATTGGATAACTTCGGTTACCAAGATCAACTTCAAGTGTTTTCATCATAGTGCCAATGTATTTAAGCAGAAAGTTCAAGTTGCATGATTAAGGTATTGACCAGCTGATTGACGCTGGGCTTGCCAGTTTCAATGACATGATCAGCGATTTCGCGATAAAGTGGATCCCGAATGGTATATAAATTTTCCAGAATTTTTTTGGCATCACCATTGCGAAGCAAGGGGCGCCCATCCCCACTTTTAGTGCGATGCCAAAGTTCATTTGGATTTGCATGTAGATAAATGACGGTACCATGCTCGCTAAGCGCTTGACGATTGTCGGGAAATAAAACGGCACCACCACCAGTAGCTAGTACGATGTCATGCTCAGCTGTAATTTCTCGTATTACTTGAGCTTCCCGTTTACGAAATCCTGCTTCACCTTCCATCTCGAAAATCACTGGAATCTTGACGCCACAGCGCTCTTCAATTACATGATCAGCATCTAGAAAGCGACGCCCCAATTTTTTAGCCAGCACTTTACCGACGGTCGACTTTCCGGCGCCCATGAGGCCAATGAGAAAGATATTGTTTGTCGGTGAGTTCACCCTTTGATTTTATTAGGGTTTATCGAGAACGGTGGGGGTTAGGAAGACAAGTAGTTCAGTTTTATCTTGTAATTTCGATTTATGGCGAAATAAGTGGCCAATTAGAGGAATATCTCCTAGTAAGGGGATTTTGACTTCATCTTCCCTCTCAGTGGTCTGAAAAATACCGCCAATGATGGCTGTTCCACCGTTTTCTACCGTGACCTCAGAGCTAAGACTTTTAGTGTCTATTGCGTACCCTTGCTCTGTTTTCATGCCAATGGTGTCCTTATTAATACCAACTAGCATGGAGATTTTTCCATCAGGATGAATTTTTGGCAAAACTTCTAAACGTAAATTGGCCTTACGAAATTGCAATTTACTACCATTTTGTGAGGTCGTTTGATAGGGGAGTTCAGTGCCTTGCTCGATGGTAGCTTTCACTTGATCACCTGTCATGATGCGCGGATTTGAAAGAATCTTCCCCTGGCCATCGGATTCTAGGGCCGACAATTCCATTTGCAAAAGACGACTGCCATTTCTAGAGACTAATGTGGCAGCGACGGTTGCTGGATTAAATCCACTTAAGCCTGATCCACCCAAATCAAAATTACTAGAAACTGTTCTATCTGGGCTGCTACCTAAAGAGTGGGCTTGATATCCAAGCTTGACTCCTAGCTCACGTGCAAAGCGCTCATCCGCTTCTACAATACGCGCCTCAATGAGGATTTGTCTTGGGCTATTAATGTGGTCGCCACCAAAGGGTAGTGCCGCATCTTCACGACGATGCTTTTGAAATGCAGCAATTTCTGCATGAGGCCCAATCCAGTAAATATCACCGTTGCGAACCAATCGTAATCCTCTGCTTGCCAGAATTGAGTGGAGGGCTGTGTGCCATGGCGTGTCATTGAGTTCGACTGTAATCTTGCCTTGAATGGATTCACTTAACAAAAAGTTGGTATTACCTAGCTTTGCCATTGCTTGTAAAAGATCCCTCACTTCAATATCAGTAAATTGCAAACTAATGGGGCTTTCCAGTAAGTTTTGTGGAGGTGTATTTGCTTGCATTGGGCTGGTTAAAAAAATTGATAAAAGGCCAATCCAAAGGCTAAATTTTTGTATGTATGTATGCATGGGTTTAAGGCTCTAGCTCATTCATTTTTGGAGGGCTTGAGGACCAATGTTTTGCCTTGGCTATGAGTCAGAATTGCCTGATCTTTTTCAAGCTGTGTCAGTCGCCAATCCCCCAAAACAAGCACCCCTTTTTGAAACATCACATTGCGCTGCCCGGTATGAAAAAACGCCTGGTGAGAACCACCCATTTGGCTTGCACCCAAATAGCGCCAGCGGCGGAGTTCAAGCTCATGGGGATGAATAGGGGGTTTGGTAGAAAACTTCTTGATTGGCTTATTTTCTATTAATGAGTGAACACTCACTTCTATTTTATCCATTGCATCATATAGCTCATCTTGCTCATTTTCCAATTGATTGCGTAAAACAATAAATTCTTTTTTCAGCCCAGAAATTTCTTTTAACGATGCTTGGGCTAAAGCCTCAGAACTTGTTTTTAGAGATTCATAGGCCATCAATAGTGCAATACCAATGCCGATTAAGCATGCCCCAAAAGCAAGGAAGCCACCAAGTTGTTGAATTTGATTTAATAGATTTGGATTACGAAATCCGTCTAGCTCAATACGCTCTTTGCTCGGGCCTGAGTGTTCTAAAGGGGTATTTTTAGGAGAGGTAGATTTACGAATTCCATGGGGATCAGGAATGGCTGGATCATCACCAAGCTCACTCAAAATCTCATCGAAAGATTGGGGGGAAATATGGCGAGATGGCATGCCCATATTTTTCAAGTTTAGGCAGGGAATAGCCATCAGCCTAGCTTGAAGCTGATGTCAGCAAAGACAGTCAAGAAAGCTCAAAAACAAGAGAATTGGAGCTTTTAGGCAAATTACTCAAGCACCCTATAATTTGAGCTTATGGCCCTCCCACCAAAAGACAAGCCGCCACAAAACCAGCGACCCATCCGTCAGCTTGATAGAAGTCCGCGATATTCCCGAGTAGGGCCTGGTTCACCACGAAAATCATCTAGCAATCCATTGGTAAAAGCCATTTTGATTATTGGTGTGGTTTTTGCCATGGTGGTAATGCTGTTAGTGGGGTATGCATTTTTAGTAGCCAAACCCAATTTACCGAAAATCTCTGCCTTAACAGATTACAACCCAAAAACCCCACTCCGGATTTATACGGCTGATAAGGTTTTGATCGGCGAGTTTGGAGAAGAGCGCCGCAAGGTAATTCCCTTAGATGAAATCCCAAAAAGTATGCGTAATGCAGTTTTGGCGATCGAGGATGACCGCTTTTACTCCCATGGTGGTGTCGACTATGTCGGTATTTTGCGTGCCACTCTCACTAATTTGCGTGGGCACTTATCTCAGGGCGCCTCCACTATCACCATGCAGGTTGCCCGAAACTTTTTCTTAAGCAATGAGAAAACCTTCAGTCGAAAAATCTACGAAGTTTTATTAGCCTGGGAAATCGAGTCGCAACTCACCAAAGACAAGATTCTTGAAATCTATATGAATCAGATTTTCTTGGGTCAAAGGGCTTATGGTTTTTCAAGTGCAGCCCAGATTTATTTTGGTAAAGAATTAAAAGACATCACGATTGCGGAGTCTGCAATGTTGGCGGGTTTACCTAAAGCCCCCTCAGCATACAACCCGGTCACAAATTTTCGTCGCGCCAAGGTTCGTCAAGAATATATCTTGCAGCGCATGCGTGACCTTGGTTATATCTCTTCAGAGGAATACCAAAAAGCCATGATTGAGGAGTTACGGATTCGTGGCCTTGGTAATGAATTTGCGGTGCGCGCAGACTTCCCTGCAGAAATGGTCCGGCAGTTATTGTTTACTCAATATGGCGAGGCTATTTACTCCCAGGGAATCGATGTCTACACGACGATCTTGAAATCTGACCAAGATGCTGCTTATAAAGCGGTGCGACGTGGTATTTTTGAATATGACTTACGTCATGCGTATCGCGGTCCAGAGGGGTTCATTGATTTGCCTGAGGATCGCGTCAAGCGTCAACGTGCTATCGACGAAGCTTTGCTG